>CAZEEG010000023.1:54472-59818 GCA_964511065.1 uncultured Pirellulales bacterium
CCAGGGCGTGAGGTGGCTGCGGCGGA
Organism: uncultured Pirellulales bacterium; assembly: GCA_964511065.1. Lineage (GTDB taxonomy): Bacteria > Planctomycetota > Planctomycetia > Pirellulales > S012-138 > CALBRZ01. The sequence goes on from CAZEEG010000023.1 coordinate 54,499, forward strand.
GGTCTTCCATCGCGTCGAAGCCGATCAGCACCAGCGGTACAACTTCCAGCGCGCTAAACACCGAGCCCCATGCCAGGGCCACGGTCGGCGTGCCGGAGAAATACAAGTGATGGCACGTGCCGATGATCCCGCCGGAGAGGAAGATCGTGGCCGAGAGCAGCGCGGCGGCAGCGGCGACCCCGGGCCGGATCAACCCCAGCCGCATGAAGAAGAAGGCAATCACCGTGGTGGCAAAGACCTCGAAGAAGCCTTCCACCCACAGGTGAACCACCCACCACCGCCAGTATTCCACGATCGAGAGGTGCGAGTGCTGGCCCCAGGTGAGGCCGGCCCCATAGAACAGCGCGATGGCACCGCTGGCGATCACCAGCAGCGTAATGAGCTGCTTCTGGTCACCGGTGCGTTTCATGGCCGGCCACAAGGCCCGGATCATCAGCACCAGCCACAACAGCAGGCCGACAAACAGGGCAATCTGCCAGACACGCCCCAAATCGACGTACTCATATCCCTGGTGGCCAAAGTAGAACGAGGTGGTATCGTCCAAGTGATTCTGGACGCTCAGCCATTGCCCGACCAGCGAACCCACGACCACCAGCAGCAATGCGCCAAACAGGATGTTCACCCCCAATCGCTGCCCGGGCGGCTCGTATTCACTGACCAGCGGCCCGATGAACAACCCGGCCCCCAGCCAGGCCGTGGCGATCCAGAACAGCGCCAGTTGCACGTGCCAGGTTCGGGCGACACTGTAAGGCAGCCAGTCGGAGAGCGGGAAGCCGTAGAAACCATCGCCTTCCACGCCGTAGTGCGCGGTGACGACACCGAGCATCATCTGCGACAGGATCAATGCGGCAACCACCCAGAAGTATTTCACGGTCGCTTGTTGCGAGGGCGTTGCCACCCACGATCCCAGCGGGTCTTCGGTAGGTAGCGGGGCGTCTTCCTCCTCGGCCTTCTTGGCGGCGTACCACCACACCATAGCCGAGATGCCGGCCAGCAGCACGATGATGCTCACACCCGTCCACACGACCGATTCGCCGGTGGGACCGTTCCCCACCAGCGGCTCGTAGGGCCAGTTGTGTGTGTAGGTGATCCCTTCGCTGGCAGGAACCCCTTCAGGCGAGGTGGCTTCGCTGGGCCGGACCGTGGTAGCGGCCCAAGCCGTCCAGAAAAAGAACGACGAGAGCTTTCGCAACCGGTCGGGATCGGTCACGGCACCTTTGGGAATGGCGTAATCGGGATTGCCTTCGGAAAAGACTTGCGAAAAGTGTTCGAGATTCGACTCGAAGGCTTCTGCCCGGACCGGTTCGATAGTAACCGTTTGCGTTTCCGGATCGTAGGTATTGGTCCGCATCATGCTGGCCAGGCGGCCCTGAAGCTGCGCTTTTTGCTCAGCCGTCAATTCATCGAAGGGGGCGCCGTGCGCTTCATCGGCCCAGCGGTTGATGATGAACAGGGCTTCGCGGTGCAGCCAATCCGCGGTCCAGTCGGGGGCGACGTAACTGCCGTGTCCCCACACCGAGCCGACTTCCATGCCGCCCATGGTTTGCCATACGTTCTGCCCTGCAACAATTTCGCCGTCGTCGATCACCACCGTACCCTCGGTGGTGACAACTTGGGAGGGCAGGGGCGGCATCTCCTGATAGATCCGGGCCCCGATCCAGCCCAGCACCAAGAAAGACAACACCACCACCAGTGTGAATGCGATCCAGAGTCGTCGCATCGGCCTGCTCCTCATCGTAGGTGTGTGTGCGGTCGGCCCGTGCCGCACTGCATGCGGTACGCCGGCAACGCACGATCAAAGTCGGCCGTTGACGGAACGTTCGCCGCATTGGCGAAGGTTGCGGCAACACCATCACGCTTGAGGGCGCGCAGCAAACCTGCCACAGGTCCCGTCTTTCCTCAGCATACCGCACCGCTGGCCGAGGTTATAGAACCCTCGATGGTAGCATTTGAGAACCCGGCGCATTCAATGCCGGTTAATTCCATATCGCATTGCCATAAATGCCGCTGGCTCTATCAGGCCTGCAGCACAAATCACTCAATTACCAGCATATTTGCGATGCGACCCGCAAATAGGCTGCTGGAGCTGACAGTATTCAGCCGCCGCGATCAGCGCTTGCGATAGATCTGCTGATCGAGAACCTCACCATTGAGACTCTTGATCTGCGCGGTCATGGTGCCGGCCTCGCGGTCGAACGTCAGCAGGATGTAGGAATCCTCGCTGGCCAGGAATGCCGATTGGGGATCGGGGTACCGATCGCCCCGGCCGCTCAACGACGTGTTGTAGTAAGGGAAACCGTCAACCACGGCCCGCTCGGCATAATAGCCAAAGCCGGTGATGCAGGCCGTGCCGCGGCGAAACAGTTCATGCCAGCGGCCGCGTGCCTGGTTGCGGATACTGGCGTTGCGCTCGTTGTAAAGCGTCACCACAAATGGCGAGGGGTTTTCCATCAGCTTCTCGTACCAACGAAGCTGCTCGGAGTCTTCGCCAAAGGCGTGGCATGTCTGCCACGAGGTGCCAAAATCAGAGATATGGTTGAAATCCAGCCCGATGAACCGGACTTCAAAATCCGGCACGTCGAAATGCCACTTCCATTCGTCGCCCGGCAACTCGAAGAACCGGCGGAACGCCGTGGCCTCAACATCATAAACCTGTTCCGGGGGCGGAGTCTTGCCGCGCGGCCGAATCTGCCGGTCGTGATTGCCCAACACCGGCATGAACGGCACCGAGCGGAACAACTCCGGATAGGTGCCAATCAATGCGGCATAAGGCTCAATGCAATCCAACCGTCCCTGGCCGCAATCTCTAAACAGGCTTTCGATCTGGTCGCCGCCGGTCATCAGCACGTGGGGATCGTCGCGGATAATGGACGATAAGTCAGGCTTGCTTTGCCAATCGGCGGCCACGGCCACCCGCAGAACCTTGGTCGGATACGCTTTGAACGTGGCGCCGGCCGAACGTTGCTCGCCCGTGCTCACCTGGTAGTGATACACGGCATCCTTGGCTTCCAAGGGAATTTCCACGTGGTGCAAGTGGTTATTGCCCTTCACACGTACGGTTTGGCCGTATTCGCTGGTCAGGCCAAACTGGACGACCGAATCGCCCGGCTCATCGCTAAGCCAATTGATCACGATCCGGCTCGGGTCGTGGGTGCGATGGGAAAGCCATATTTTGGTAATGGCGGGGGCCGCGGTTGGCTGCTCGCCCGATGTGCGATCGTCGGCCGCGACCGTGCCGGTGGCGGCGGCGAGCCAGAGTGCGGTACCCAATCCGATCAGCAGTACAAGTGAGCGCATCGTGGGAGTTCCCTGCCTGAAGTTCGAGACTGTATTTCGGATGATGGATTGCCGGCGCTACCCTTCACTCGCCGGGGAAATGCTGGCCGCTGCCGCGGGGCGGTCCCAGCGTGGCCGGCCAATACAGCGCCGAGCGATGTTGCGGTTTGAAGTCCACCATCATAGCTCCCGCGGCACCGAACCTGCCATAATTGCCTGGGCGAATCGATCAAAGGACCGCTTACCCTAGGGAATGGTTTCATGCGTGCGATGCTCATGCATGGTGTGGTTTCGCTGGACGAAAACCACGAACCTTTGGAGTATGTGGACGATTTTCCCGTCCCGGTGCCACGTGATGGAGAAGTGCGGATTCGCGTCGCCGCCTGCGGCGTGTGCCATACGGAGTTAGACGAGATCGAGGGGCGAACGCCGCCCGAGCGGTTCCCCATGATCCTTGGCCATGAAGTCGTCGGCTACGTCGATCAGTTGGGGCCGGGCGTGACCGCGCTGCAGTTGGGCCAGCGCGTCGGCGTGGGCTGGATCCATTCATCCACCGGCGACGAAGCAGAAAACCTCAGCCCCGCATTCAAGGCAACCGGCCGCGACGCCTACGGTGGCTATGCCGAATTTATGACCGTTGGCCAGCAGTATGCTTATCCGATCCCCGATGCATTCTCCGACGCCGAAGCGGCACCGCTGCTGTGCGCGGGAGCCATCGGATACCGGGCCCTGCGGCTCACCGGGCTGGCCGATGGCGAACCGCTGGGACTCACCGGATTTGGCGGTTCCGCCCACCTGGTGCTGCAACTGGTCCGGCACCAATTCCCCCGCAGCCAAGTGTATGTTTTTGCCCGCAGCCCCCAGCAGCGGGCTTTCGCCCTGCAGCTCGGCGCGACTTGGGCCGGGGATACCACGGACCGCGCCCCGGTGCGATTGCGGGCAATCATTGATACCACGCCTGCCTGGAAACCGGTGGTCGAGGCGCTGGCCAACCTGGCTCCCGGCGGCCGGCTGGTCATCAATGCGATCCGCAAAGAAGAGTCCGACAAGCACAGCCTGCTGGACCTCAGCTACCACGATCACTTGTGGATGGAGCGGGAGATGAAGACCGTGGCGAACATCACGCACCACGACATTCGCGATTTTCTCCCGCTGGCTGCGGCCGTGCCGATCCGCCCACGCGTCACCACGTATCCGTTGCACCAGGCCAATCGTGCCTTGGTGGAGCTGAAGCGGGAGTCGGTGGAAGGCGCCAAGGTGCTGCTGTTGGACGCATAAGGGGCCGTCGATGGGGAGGCTGGTCACGGCAGGAATGCACCCCCGTTGTCGTGGCCGCCAGATGGCGACTGCCAAATTGGCAGGAAACTGTCTGTCGGGGTTTTGGGTCCCTGGATGGCGGCCAAGAAACCGCAAGTCATTGACTCATGGCAGTTTGTGTACGGTGTTCTGGAGTGGCGCGCCATTTGCTTCCCTTGCCGACGCAGGCCGCAGTATGCCGAAAGTGTTCGCGGTATGCCCTTTGCCGGGTAGGCGATCCCCTTGCTGGCCGTACCAAGGAGGCAACCGGAGGGGGCAGCGGCCCGATGGAGCTTGGCGGAGCCAAATCCTGGCACAGCCTGGGTTTGGCTGCGTGCCGCGGTCTGGAAGGCAGCCAACATCTTTCAGGAGGCGGGTCGCCATTTTGCGAGCGGGCGGCCGCCAACCACTTGAATCAAAGCGAAATACCGTAGGCTCATTTTGAGGAGGAATCCACGGTGGCAAAACAGATGGTGTTTGACGAAGATGCTCGGTTGGCCCTCGCGGCCGGTGCGTCCAAACTGGCCAGGGCGGTCCGCAGCACGCTTGGTCCGCGCGGCCGAAATGCCGTGTTGGACAAAGGTTGGGGTTCACCCAAGGTGACCAAAGACGGCGTGACCGTCGCTGAGGACATCGAGCTGGAAGACCCGTATGAGAACCTGGGGGCCCAGCTTGTCAAAGAGGCCGCCAGCAAGACCAACGAGGTGGCTGGTGACGGCACCACCACCGCCACCGTGCTGGCCGAGGC
>CAZEEG010000024.1:0-59543 GCA_964511065.1 uncultured Pirellulales bacterium
GACGCCGTCGGTACTGGCTACCAGCACGGGATCGCGATATTTGCGGGCGAACAGGCTGCTGGTGAAATCAAGCTGAAATAACCCGGCAAAGCCACCATCGAGCCGCCGCACCCGAGGGGTGTAGGTTCTCGCTATGAGGCGGCTGATGCGGTCCATCGATTCGGCGTAAGTATCCAGATCGACGCCGGCATCCTTGTAACTGGCTTTGGCCATGGGTGATTGGTCGAGCGGCTCAAACAGGGGGGGTCGGCAAACCGCGCAGCAGGCGCGTACTACGCAGGGATTCTAAAACAACGGCCCCCTAACGGGAAGGTGGCCAATCGCCGATGCAATTCCCCGCGATGCGCGGCACCGCTGGCGGGCGCCAAATCGCCTCGTTGGCAGCGGGTGGCCACGCATCTTAAGCCGCACGGCCGCTACTGCCCGGCCTTGGGGGCGCCTTCGCGTTCCGCCTGCTGCTGCTTTTCGCGGCGCTGGACATCGCGAGGATGCTTTGAGAACGATTCAAACACGTCGCCCACCACGCGGTCAGCCAGTTTACTGAGCTGATCGAGGATGGCGACTTCGGCCTCGGGAGCCAGCGGCGAACGGCCCGGTTCGTACCCGCCCACCTCGTACGCATCGGCGGTGGCGATGTAACCGACATGGCCGTTGGCATAGCCCACGATGATGGGAATGGCCCGGTCAGCGATTGCCCGCTCCAGCTTGAAGCCGTATTCGACCATGGGTTCGCCGGGCATGGTCAGCAGCAGGAAGGGGCCGATCTTCATGGCCTGGAGTTCGGCGTCGATGCGGCCTTCCTTGCCGGGCAGCGAAACAACGGTGCTGGCCACGCGAATCTGGTAGAACGTCTCGCGTTTCTGGAGTTCCTCGCGGATGACGTTACGCGAGAGTGCGCGGATGACCGCGCCGCCCAGATCTCGGCCAGCCCATTGGATGTCGGCCTCGTCGGCACAGCGATAAGGATAGCCGGGGAGGTTGGGGCGGATATCGCCCGCGCAGCCCTGCAAGAACAAGGCACTGGTTTCGTTGTTGTAGCAGGCCTCGACAAAGGTTTGCGCCTCGCCGGGAAAATCGGCGCTCATCTTGGGATAGCCATTGGGATACGGTTGCGAACCCTTGTCGCCCCAGGTGAAGAAACACGGGTGGCAAACCGCGTGCATCAGAACGGCCATTGGCGTGAGCGATTGGCCGTCGTCAAACCGCAGCACCTTCACGCGGTGATCGCAGGGGCCATCGGGATTGAGGCGGACGACCGCCCGGCCGTCGATCACCTTGCGGCGATTGATATTGAAGCCGATGCGGTCTTCGCCGTAGCCAATGGTGACGGTCCGCATCTTGGAGGCCGCCGCTTCGGCCGCGGCCGCCAACTTCTCGATCAGTTCCTGCCCCCATTCCGAGTCGGGATCGTAGCCCGGCCCTGAGTGATTGTGCGAAACGGCCACCATGATGTGGGCCTCGGGCACGCCCGTTTTTTCGGCAATGCGCTGGCGTGCCCGCTTGACCATTTCGTTCCAGGCGCTGATGGTGTCGAGCGTTACGATGGCGGCCTTGGTTTCGCCATCATCGAGAATGAGCACGCCGGCACGCAGCGGGTCGCGGACCCCGTGCACCTCGCGGCGATGCCCGGCCACGATCACGCCATCGACCTTGGCCGGCGTGATGTCCACCTTGGCCACGCCGGCTTTCAGATTGGATTCAACGGGGAACGTTCCGTCCTGCCCTTGCGCTGTATCGGCTATTGCTGCAAATGCCAGCACACAAGCCAGCAGGCCGGGCAGCATTGCGACTGCGACATGGTGCCGGCTCCAACGCCAGGAGCAGAAGCGGTGCATCATCGGTTGCCATTGCATCAGTGGTACCATTCACCGTACGAGAGAAACGTGCAACCCGCCCCCCCCATTGCGAGCGATTGCCAAAATCTTCCAAAAGCAACAACGATGATACCTTCGGAAACCGCCGCTCTCTACCATGCCGTACAGCGATGGTGGGCGGCGAAACAGGCTGCGAGTTTCTGGTCCACTAGGGGTCGGTCAGGTTCGGTGCCCAAATCGCCTGCCGGACTTCGGGCCGCTGGCCGCTGGCGGGAAAGGTCGATTTGACCGCTTGGACCAGTTGCTGGGATAGTTGATCCACAACATCCCGATGCGCTGGATCGTCGGCCAGGTTGGTTAGCTCCCGCGCATCACGGCTATGGTCATACAGTTCACGACCTTGCCGGCCGCCATCCCACTCCGTGTACCGCCAGCGGGGCGTGCGCAGGCTGTAGCCGAAGAACTGCTGGCCGCCACCTCCGCGCATCACCTGCGTTACCGCCCAACCACGACCTTTTTCCTCAGGGTTCTTGAGCATCGGAACCAGGCTCTGGCCCTGGAGATTGTCCGGCGCCGCCACGCCGCACAATTCGGTCAACGTCGGATATACGTCTACTAAAGAAACCGGCGACTTCACCACGGTGCCCGACTTGCCGACGCCGGGCGCCACAATGAGTAACGGAACCCGGGCACTTTCCTCAAACAGGCTCATCTTCTGCCACAAGCCATGCTCACCCATGTGGTAGCCGTGGTCGCTGGTGAACACGATGATGGTGTTGTCGGCCAGTTCCAACCGCCGCAGGGCATCTACGACGCGGCCCACCTGGGCATCCATGAAGCTGATGCTGGCATAGTAGGCCTGGATACACTTGCGCCGCAGGTCGTCGTCCAGCTTGTCCTGTTCTTTCTTGTAACTGGCCAATCCGGCCGGTGGGATGTCTGCCTGGTCTTCCTTCACACCTTGAACCACCGGCATTTCGTCTTCTGGATAAAATCCAAAGTACGGTTCCTTGGGAGCCACGTATGGCGTGTGCGGGCGGAAGAAACCCACCGCGAGGAAGAACGGGCGATCCTTCCGCCGGGCACAGCGTTCCAGCACCCACTCGGCATCTTGGGCGTGCATGCCGTCGGTGTGGTAGATGTCGGCCTTGGGGGAAGCGTACCAGGAGAGCGTCCCGCCGAACGCGCCCGGTCTGAGCGTAAAGATGTGCGGCTCTTCCTCCAAGCGGTCCACGCCGGCGGGATTCAATTCCAGTTCCCAACTTGCGGGATCATCGTGCCCGTTGGTTCCAATCGACTTGGGCACGTTGTAGTGGTACAGCTTGCCAACCCGAGCGGCGAAGTAACCGTCTCTTCGAAACGCCTGCGGCAGGCTAAGGTGCGAAGGGATCGACTGCCGGAAAATCTGCTGGTTGACCACGATGCCGGTGCTGTTGGGATATAACCCCGTGAGCAGCGAGTTGCGGCTAGGACCGCACAACGGATAGGCGCAGTAGGCCCGCTCGAACAGCACCCCTTGGGCCGCCAGGCGGTCGATGTTGGGCGTCCTCGCCCTGGGGTCGCCGTAACAGCCCAGGAAATTGTTCAAGTCGTCGGAAATGATAAACAGCACATTGGGCCGCTCGGCCGCCGCAGCCGGGTCTGCGGAGGCAATCAGCCCACAACTGCAAACAACAGCCCATAACACAACGAGCGCGGGGCGGCGCAGGGCCGAGACAAGCTGAGCAATCATCGTCGCAGCCTTCCCAGTAAATGGACAACGTGGCGAGAATCTGCCCCCCCATGCAAAACCGGGCACGCGTCTGCGCAATCGCACGTCCACGGCCAACCGGCAAAGAGAATGCAAGGCCGCTGGCATCAACAGATGGGTACGCGGCACCGCGGGGCAACGAGCATCGACCGCGAGTTGAAAACTAGCCACTGCCGGGGCCAGCGTCAACGATTTTAAACGGTCCGCGTTGAACCCAAGATGTCAGATGGTATCAGCGTTCGTCCGCCAGGTGGCCACACGCGCGCCAGCGGTTTTCAACCGGCTGCTCGGAAAGCGAGGGAATGGCACGACAAGGCAGCGTGATGTGCCAACCGTGTACAGGTAGCGCTACCGGAAATGGTACAACCGGCCGCGGCCGCTTTGCTCCCAAGCTTCCTGGGTGGGATTGACGTCGAAGATGCGGCCGGCGGCGGGGCGGACGGGCGAGACCGCTTCCGCAGTGATGAACTCCCCTTCGTTTCCTGCCTCGTCGCGCACGCGCAGCCGCAAATGGAAAGATGCCGGAGTCCGCTCCGGCATCGTCCATACATAGCGCCCCGTGTTCGGCAGATTCAGTGAGATCACCTGCCAGGGCCCCTGCAGGGTCCGCGCGTATTCCAGTGCCACCGGTAATGCCCCCAGGTGGTCGTCGTCGGCTTGCCACTCAATGGTCAGCTCGTTATCGCGGGGCGGGCGGCCCTGCTCGGCCCGAACCAAACGGCAGTTGGGTCGCGTGAGATCGACCTGGACCCAGACGTCGGGTTGATCGCCCCGGGCGGGCGGAAACTCGACCAGCCCTTGCTCGTTCTGCACGACCAGTTTGAAGCCATACAATCCTTCCGCTGGCGTGCTGACCGCGGCCGGGCTTTGACCATCGGCATCGACGGCGAACCGTTGCCATGTCTGGCCGCCGTCGTTTGTTCCCCAAACTTCGACGCGGCGCGAACGCAGCGCCGCTTGGGGCAAATCGTATTTCAATTCAAACGACCGCGAACGGACCATCCACGGCCGCCTGGCTCCCACCGATGATGACACATCAGCGCTGCCACGGCCCCGTTGCGATGCTTCGCCGCCCTGCCTGGACGTGGTCGGGCTCACCGACGCCATGGGCGGTTGAAACGGCGTCCCGGTATTCGATTCTTGAAAGTGGATTTCGTCACGTGCGTTGCGGATATCCGTGGGATAGGTCACGCCGTCGCCGTGGTCACCAGGCAGCGCAGCACGGCCGTCGGGCCGCGTCGCGCCCAGCGGCTGGAACTGCACGGCCGATTTGCCGCCGCTTCCCCGCGGCGCCAGGCGGGCCCGATCGAGCGGTTGCACGCTTTGATTGTCGGCCGGCCAGGCGACCGAACCGGGTTCCTGGCCGGTCACGCCGGAAAAATCGGCGCTGCCATTGGGAGGCTGCCGGTAACTGCCCGCGGAATCCAGACCTGAATGGGTAAAGCCCTGTGCGGTCGGCGGCGTTCGTCCCCAAGGCACCGAGGGCAGCGGAGTCGTTGCCGTCTCACCGCCGTAAGAATTCGCTGCCGGATTTCCCTGGTGGTTCAACGGGCCGGGGGCGCCGGTGCCGTCGTGATCCCAACCGGGATTACCTCGGCCTGCGCTAGCTTGGCCGGGATCGTGCCAAGGGGTGGAGTCATAACGGCTGCCGCCATAAGCGTGGTACGGGTCGGCGGCGCCCGTTGAGCCAGACGTGCCAGGTTTGGCATTGGTCTGAACGGGGACAACGTTGGCGGGGATGCCTCCCCGGGGAATCGTTTGAGGGACCGGCACGGTGCTGCGCGGAACGCGGGGCAGAGGGCGGCTTTGGGCATCGGCCGAATCCGCTGGACCTCCGGCATGGCCGCCCTGAGGCCAGGAGTTGGCGGCGACCTGGTCTGAGGGATTAGCCGGTTGGGCGGTGTGGTTGGGGTAGTTCGCACCAGCGGCCGCGTTGCCAGACATTGGATTGCCGGCAATCGTACCGCCAGATGCTGCACCGCCAGATACAGTACCGGCGGACCAGTTGGCCGCCACCTTGGTGCGATGGTCAGTGGGGTTACCTGCCAGGTCGCGAATCCGCAGCCTCACTTCGTACGTGGCGGCCCGTTCAGCGGGCACCCAGGTTGTCATGCCGACATAGGTTTCGCGCGTGGTGCCGGGCGGAAGGCCCTCGAAGGCAATCGGCTGCCATTGGCCATCACCGGCCCGGTAATCGAGTTCCAGGCTGGCGACATCGAGGTTGGGATCGTGAATCTCCCATTGCGCAGAAAGCTCGCCTGCCGCGCCGTGCCAGGCATTGAGCGTAGGCTCAGGCATCGCGGTATCGACCACCACGCGCAGGTCGGGCTGGAAATTGCCGTCGGGCCGGACGGTGCCGCTGGCATCCTTGGTGCGCACGCAGAACCAGTACTCGCCATCGGCCGGTGCGCGGACCGCAAAGGATGCCGCATTGGGTGGTACCGCGCGGATCAGTGTCCAGGTTTGCCCTCGGTCCGACGAGGTGTGAAGTTGAATCTCAACCGGTTGCTGGGTCGGATCGGCCGCGGTACCCACGCGGAACGGAATCGTGAACGCCATCTGCCGGGTATAGATAGGCGGCGCAGCGGTAGAGGGCGGCGCAGCCTTGGCGGCGGCCAACCAGGTGGCCGTGACCAAGATGCCGGCAATCGCCGCCCGATTCAATGCATCACCTCGTCTTGCCTGGCAGGTGGAGTGGGGAAGGCGCCAACCGCCATCGCCCGCGCAACGAGAACGCCGCGCATCATGGTTCCGCCATCGACCCGGTTACGCCCTACCCTGCAAGAAAATGCGCCCAGCCGGAACACTTTGCCCGATGCGCAACCCTGCCGCGGCCATTGCGGGCGAAAGCACAAAATCAGCCTTTACGTGGGCCGCCGGCTTGCGCTCCGCAGGCGATTGCCCGTTTGCGCCCCCCCGATGAGGCAGAGACGGCCGGTACGACCGGCATCATCGGCAAAGTCGCTCCAGGCTGCCGTGCCAAGGCTTACGGCCGCTCGACCAGGAACGCCGTCTGAAGCAGCAAATAATTGCGGCCGCGAAATTCGGTAGCCGTGCCGGTGATGGTCCAGACCGGGTTGTCCAAGGTTTCATTCAATGCCCGGTCCACCCGTTCAAGTGCGAGATTCTCCAAGACCACCAGGCGGCAACGGCCATCGCTCGAATGAAACACGAACCGGTCGCCAGTGCGGTGGAAGGTGCCTTGCAGTCCCCGGATCAACTGGCCTTCGCGGTACAACTGGCCCTCGGGCTGGCTGGTTTCTCCGCCGGGGCTGGGCACCAGCAGTGCCAGCATCAGCACCAGGCAGAGCGTTCCGCCAAGCCATCGCGGAAAGCGAACAGGCGGTTTTTTGACGAAAGCGATCATAACGATCAGCACACCGGAGGCATTGCCAGAGAACGGGCCGCACAACCGCCTGGCACCCGAGGCTGCGGCCCTTGGCCAAATGTAGCTTACGGCGGGGCGTCCGCCGCTGCCGGGGCGTAATCTTAAAGAGCGCTCGGTGTCGCCAGCTTCTGGCAGACCAGCGGCCTTGCGCGGCCGGCCTTCTGGATTCCAAATGAAATACACGGCAGTTCAGCCGATTGGCCGGGATGAAGCCGCTTGCGCTGCGCAGGCATCCATAAGGACCTTATGTGGGATCCAGCCGCCAGTTATCGATCAGCCGCGTGGTGCCTACGTGGGCTGCCACCAGCGCAATCGCCGGGGCGATTACTTTCGTAACGCTCTGCAGCGTGTCGGGGTGGACGATGGCCGCGTATTGCAGTCGCAGGTCCGGCTCACGCTGGCAGCGCTGGCGGATGGCGTCGATCAGTACCGCGGCATCGCTTTCCCCGGAGGCCACCATTTCGCTTGCCTCTTTAAGGCCCGCGGAAATCGCCAACGCCTGCTGGCGTTCTTCAGGCGAAAGGTAGACGTTGCGCGAACTGAGGGCCAGGCCATCGGCTTCGCGCACCGTGGGGCAAACTTCAATCTGCACCGGCATGGCCAGGTCGGCGACCATGCGGCGGATCACCACCGACTGCTGGTAATCCTTGTGGCCGAAGAAAGCGAGGTCGGGCATCACCTGGTTGAACAGCTTCGCTACCACCGTGGTTACGCCGCGGAAGTGGCCGGGCCGGTGCGCGCCTTCCCACAGCGCGGTAACGTCCTCCACCTCGACGTAGGTTTGAAACCCCTCGGGATACATTGCTTCAACCGAGGGTGCGAATACGCAATCCACATTATGGACGGCCAGCTTCGCCAAATCGTCGTCCAAGTTGCGCGGATACCGGCTGAAGTCTTCCTGCGGGCCGAATTGCGTCGGGTTAACGAAGATGCTCACAACATTGACATCGCACCGCGCACAACTGGCCTGGACCAGGCTCAAGTGCCCGGCGTGCAGCGCACCCATCGTCGGTACAAAGCCAATGGTTTGACCGTTGGCCCGGTATGCGGCCAAACGAGAACGCAACGGCTCGGCCGTGGTGAAGACCGGTGGCGGCGCCATAGAGCTTCCTTCTATCGATCGTGGCAGCGGGCCTTGCCGCAGGCGGCGGGGATTGCGTCCCAAGCGGCCGGGTCAGGCATCCCAGCCGTGGGCCTCGCGAACCTTCAACATCACGTCCAGGATGGTGTTCCACGTTTGCTGATCTTCCAGCATCGCGTTGGGGAACATGCAGCCATCCCAGCAAATGTGCTTGATGCCGCGCTCGGCCGCGCCCTGCAGCCAATAACCGGAGCATTCGACGATCGGCAGCTTGCCGTTGGGATCGTCGGCAGGGCAGTGGCGGCCGGTCTTGTCGTGCGAGCCCGTGCCATGCACCGTGCCGTCGTTCTGGGCCACGTGGAAGTCGATGGTCCAGGGCCGCAGGGCATCGGTCATGGTCTGGTAGGCCTGGTGAAATTCTTCGTCGCTGTAGCCTTCCTTGAGCAGGGCATGCTGCTCGGCGTTATAGCCCAACAGATAGAGGTACGTGTGCGCCAGGTCGGCCTGGAAGCCCACGGTTTCTGGCATGCCAACTTCTTCCAGCAGGTTGACCATGTCGCGCCAGGAATGCATGCCTCCCCAGCAGATTTCGCCCTCGGCGGCGAGACGCTCGCCGTGGTCGGCCGCGATCTTGGCAGCTTCGCGGAACGTGGCGGCAATCTTCTTGGTGTTGCCCACCGGGTCGCTGGCCCAGTTGCTGGGACTGTCGGCCGAGTCGATGCGAATCACGCCGTACTGCCGCACACCATGCTCGTTGAACACCCGGGCAATGCGGCAGGCTTTCTTCACCGCCAGCAGGAACTTGGAGCGGTCTTCGTCGGTGCCCATGGCGCTGCCGCCCACCGTGCCCGGCCAGACCGGCGCCACCAGCGAGCCAACAACCAAGTTGTACGAGGCGATCTTATCAGCGATGGCCCGCAACGCTTCGTCGCTGGCATCCGGATCGGTATGGGGATGAAAGAGAAAGTAATCAATGCCCTCAAACTTCTGGCCATTGACTTCGGCATTCGCCGTCAACTCCAGCATCCGGTCCAGGCTGATGGGCGGATGGTCGGTGCCTTCTTCCTTACCGACCAGACCGGGCCACATGGCATTGTGAAGCTTGGGAAAGCGATGGCTCATGAATCTCGTCCTCAACTTGCTGAAATTGCGTTCCCGGTGGCCTGCCAATCCGCGGTGCCGTAAAAGGCCAAATCATCGCCCAAGCGGCGGCCCCTGGCAAGGGTGGTCCACGTTGCCTGGCCGGCCAAGAAGAGAGCGCCCGCCGTGGCCCCCGCTGATGCCCAGGGCGGGAAAGATCGCGCCGCCTACTTCAGTTCCACCAGTTCAATGTCCTTGTACCAGGCTTCTGAGGGCGGGCCGCCATGAATCTGCAGCGCGATCACCCCGGTTTGCTCGATCCCTTCATCCCGCTCGGTGTAATCGACCGTCTTGAGCCCGTTAAGCCAGATTTGAATGCGCCGTCCCTGGCAACGGATCACGTACTGGTTCCAATCGTCGGGCTTGAGAACCTCTCGCAACCGGGCAACTTGCTCCTCGCTTTCTGGACCAGCCAGCACGCGGTTGCGGCGCGACTCGTCGTAGAGTTTTCCCCACCACATCTCGCCCATGTCGGCCTGGTAGCCGATCACCTCGTGATGGTTAGGAATCCGCCTGGTACGGAACTGGATACCCGCGTTGGCTCCCTTGCCGATCAGCTTGCATTTCAGGCGCAGCTCGAAATCGCCGTATTTCTTGGTGGTGCAGAGAAACCAGTTGTGCTCGATTTTCTTGTCGAGCGTGCCGCCGACGATAGCGCCCTGGTCCACGCGGAATATTTCCCGGTTGCCCTCCCAGCCTTCCAAGGTGCGGCCGTCAAAGAGCCGGATTGGTTTGGATGCGTTGGACGATCCATCGGGCTCGGCGGCCACCAGCCAGGCACCGCACAAGACAGGAGCCGCCGCGAAACTCAGCCAGCAAACGGCCATGGCCACCTGGGTTCGATTCATGGGTCCGCCACCTCCAAGGGGATACGCTGCGTCACGACGGATGATGCGCGGCACCGCGGCTCACGCCACGGCCAGCGTCACTACCCGAGCCGGATATGGCCGTATCTTGAACGACCGGCGGCGAAATACAAGCACGATCTACCCGGCTGGCTCCGGCTGCCCGCCCCGCCCTGAGGCTATTCAGCCAGGAGCAGCGGTTGCGGCCCCAGGGTTACCACGGTCATCTCGCGCGGGGGATGCTCGGCCAGGTAGCGATTGATGCTCTCCACGCTCAGCGCGTCGACCAGGGCGCCCAGCTCGTCGCGGCTCCGCACCCGGCCCAGGTAATACCAGTCGCGCACAATGGCCATGGTGCGCGACATGCTCGATTCCTGCTGCATCATCAGGGCGCTCTTAACCCGGGCCTTGAGCCGCTGAAGCTCGTATTCCTCGATGCCCTGCGGCAGCCGGCGCAACTCCGCCAGCGTCACGTCGAGCGTTTCCTGGGCCCGCTCGGCACTGGTGCCCGCGTAGCACAACACGGCGCCTTCATGCCGCGTGGAGTAATACGAAGCGTACACCGTGTAGCACAGTCCGCGTTTCTCGCGCACCTCGGTGAACAGCCTGGAACTGGAACCGCTGCTCAGCGCGCCCACCCCGGCCGATGCGTGGAAATAGTCCTTGTGGCTGTACGGCACACTCTCGTAGGCCAACCCAATCTGCGTTTGGTTGGAGTCAAACGGCAGGTGCAGCACGCGCTGGCCTCGCTGACCGGGCGGGACTTCCGGCACCGGGCCACCCCGCCAATCGGCGAACAGTTGGCCGACATGGTCGCGGAGCGCTTCCCAATCCAACCGACCGGCTACACTCAATACGGTCCCGCCGGGCACGTACTGCGATTTCCAGAACTGCACAATATCGGCGTGCTCCACGGCTTCCAAACCCGGCACGGTCCCATGGCTGGGCTTGCCGTAAGGCGCCCGCAGATGCTGCTCTTTAAGCTGCTGCATGACCTTGTGGCCCGGCTCGTCTTCGATCGAGAGCACTTCCTGCAGCACAACCTGGCGGCCAGCCTCGATCTTGTCGGCTGGCAGATGCGGCCGCAGCAACAAATCCGCGTAGATATCCAGGGCCGCATAGAGATTTTCAGCCAGCATCGAGCCGCTGTACGCGGTGTGGGCGCTGGAAACGCTCTCCCCCCGATCGATGCCCAGGTTATCCAGGTCGTCGATGAATTCCCGGCCATCGCGACTGCCGCAGCCGCGGAGCACCATCTCGCACGTGAAGGCAGCCAGGCCGGGCTTGGGTTCCGGGTCGTAAACCGAGCCTGCCGACAGCAGAAACGTAAACGCCGCGCTTTCCAGGTGCGGCATTTCCTCGGCCACCAGCACCAGGCCGTTGTCGTAAACGTGCGTATGAATCAAGGCAATCTCGCTGTGGTCGGTGGTGTTGCCAAAACGTCGGCTCGCGATGGGTCGCCAGCGGGGCGCTCACTCATGGCTGCAGCCGGAAGTTATTGATGGCCACTCGCGAACGTTTTATTGAGCCGCAAGGGAATTGTAAGTGGATCGCTCCAAAGCGTGAAGGACTGCGGCCGCTGCCTTCGGCCGTGGCCGTGGCCGGTAACGGCAACACTCACGCAGTGTTGCAACGAACCGGCAGATTCCGTGCAATCGCGATTTTTGACAATTCTCCCGGCAAAGCTAGAGTTGCATCGGTAAGGGTTGTGCCGCTTGTGCCGAGCGGGGGGGGCGGACAGGCGGCCGTCGCCGGCACCATGGCCCCCCCGTTATTCAGCCGCCTGCCGAGGAAAAGCTCCTGGCCCTGGCCCCCGGCGGCTACCATAGCACCGGGCAAGCGGCCCCCCCATGTCTGCCGGGGGTTGCATCGATCCAGCGAGTTTCCCTCTGCGAGGTCCTCGATGTGGTATGAGTTGTTGTACCTGCTGGCAGGCGGTACGGTCGGCTTTCTGGCTGGAGCGATGATGGCCAATACCCGGCGAAGCGACGAGCAGCGGGCCGCCCAAGCCCTGATCGACACCGTCCGCGAGGTGGTCAGCGACTACAACCGCACGGCTTCGGACGACGCCTCGGAGTCGCGCTACCTGTCGATCCTTCACTCAGCCCTGGAAGAGTACGAGGCCATGCACCTGGGGCTGCCACCGCAGCAACCGTAATTGCCGCGCCACGCTACTCCGTTTCTTGCAACGGCCCCGCTTCGCGGCAGTCGCCTTAGACTGTTGAACCGTGCATCACCCCTGGTCGCGGTTGACCCAAGGTACGCCCGGGGGGCCACGTCGCTTGCTCCGCGAATCGTTTCCTGTAGCCCTCGGCATGGACTGCTGGAGTTAGCCCCAGGGCTTGCGCCGGAACTTGGCGGCGGCTTACACAAGCGCGGGGGATCAGCCTCGTTTGGCGCCTCCGTCTCAGGTCTTGGGCTCCTTTCGGGGACAGGTCCGATGGGCGCAGCTTACGACTCTGCAAGAGGTTACGGTCACCGCAAGCGTTAGCAACGGCCGCCAGGGCCGATCGCTCGCCGCCACCGGGGGGACCGACTGGCCTCGCTGGTTCCCGGCGGCGTCACGTTGCCACCCACTGGCAGAATGACGGAACCGCCGCGCCAGCCGCCAGGCGTGCGGAGGAACTCGCTCCGCTTTGGCGCGAAACATGCTCAGTTTCTAGCCGCAGGAGTGGGGAGAACATCATTCGATCGGAAAGGATGGATCTCATGGCGAATGAAGCCAAGGGCAAACGGTTCGCGGTACTCGTTGAAAACGAGTACGAGGACCAGGAACTCTGGTATCCGGTTGTCCGGCTGCGCGAGGCTGGGGCCGAAGTGACTCTGGTTGGTCCCAAGGCCGGCACCGTCTATCACTCCAAGCATGGGTATCCGGCAAAAGCCGACCGGTCCGCCGACGAGGTGAAAGCCGTGGATTTTGACGGCGTGATTATTCCCGGCGGTTATGCCCCGGACAAGATGCGCCGTCATGAGGCGATGGTGAAACTGGTGAAGGATGCGATGGCAGCCGACAAGCTGGTCGCCGCCATCTGCCACGCTGGTTGGATGTTGTGTTCCGCCGACGCGGTGAAAGGCCGGCGCGTCACCAGCTTTTCGTCCATCAAAGACGATCTGGTTCATGCTGGGGCGCATTGGGTTGATGAGCCGGTTGTCTGCGACCGCAACCTGATCACCAGTCGCCAACCGGGCGATCTCCCGCACTTCATGGAGGCCATTCTTAAGCAGGTGGCCTGACCCGGTGGCCTCGCGACGCGGCGCCCCGGCTGTTCATGGCCACAGGGGGTGGTAGCGCAGGCGATCCCGATGGGCATTTCATATAGCCTGCTTTCTGTCCCAGCCATGCTACCGGTTGAGTGCCGCCCGTTCGATGGCCCCGGCTTGCAGGCCAAAGCTGCCACTGGCCCGGCGAGTCGCCAACAGGGGGCATCCGCTGGCTGCACGAGCGGCATCCGGTCGGACAACCGGCTCCGGTGGGCAAACCTCGTATCGCTTGATTCATCGTTCCGTACTCAAGGAGCGTACCATGCTGGCGCAATTTTCCATTTGGCCGTTGGACAGCCCTCACATGTCCAAAGAAGTTGCGACTGCCACTGCCATCCTCGACCAATGCGGAGTGGAGTACGAAGTGGGCCCGATGGGCACCACCATCACCGGCGAATGGCAGGAAGTGATGGACGCGATCCACGCCTGTTGCCAGGAGGTCCGCCGCAACCACCAGCGGGTGTTGACCACCATCATCATTGACGACGATGCCACGAGGCGGCAATCGCTGCATGAAGGGGTAGCCAAGGTTGCCGCGCAGCGGAGCGCCGATTGATATTGATGTTGACCGCATGGCGATTAGAAACGCGCACAGCTTACAGAGCCGCAGCATACGGGATCAGGCGCAACAGCGCACGGATCACAGTGCCCACGGCACAAAGGCTCAAGTACCTATGAACATGTTTCATCGGACCGCCGTATATAGAGTGCAAAGTCATATGGCATCGCTCAGATAAGCGTGGCGCGTACCGTTTCAGAAAAGACGTTCAGACAACCACTGCCTGTCGATTCGGACCATCGTCCTTTCGCTTCCCGTCCATTGCGAGGACTCCCGATGGCTTTTCCCAAGCAAGCCCACAATCTGCGCATCGAACTGGACACCAAGAATTGCGAGCTGTCGCCGGCGGCGCTTGCCAAATACGAGGCGGGTTTGGAACCGCTGCGTGATCCGGTGAAGAAGTTCCCCGTGTCCGATCTCTACATCACGATCGCGTACCAGCCGCGCAGCCAGATTTACCGCGTGAAGACCGTGCTCGTCCTGCCTGGCCGGACACTGGCGGCGGCCGATATCGACCGCTACGCCTACACGGCGTATGAACGGTGCATTCGCAAACTGATCAGGAAGCTGCTGGCCTACCAGGAGAGCATGTCGGCCATCGACGAACTGACGAAGTACCAAAAGGGGACGCAGCACGCCGTGGTGCCGGAACAGGAACCGGATGTGCAGGCCATGGAGGCGGCCGTTCGCAACGCCGATTACTCCGCGTTCCGCGAGGCGGCTTACGTATACGAAGCACCGCTGCGCAATCGGATTGGCCGCTGGGTCGAACGCTACCCGGAGATGGAGCGCATGCTGGGCTCAGAATTCACCCTGGCCGACATGGTGGAAGAAGTCTTCCTCAATGCCTTTGAACGGTACGACGAGCGCCCCAACAACGTCCCGCTGGGCGAATGGCTGGAACAGTTGATCGACCCGTCGCTGAAACTCCTGGCCGAAAATCCCGACGAAGAATGGGAAAACATCCAATTCGCACGGACGTTGCGGGAAATGTAAAGCGCTACTGCAAACACCGGGGCGGGCACCTGAGGACTGCGCGTGCTTGAAGGGTATGGCCTTCGCGCCAGGGCCGGTTTGATGCGCCCTGCGCGCGGCGGCCATACCCGATGAACGGTTTGCCCACTCACCCTTTGCCTGGAGAAGCGGTCATGAACGTCGCGAAAGTAGTCACGATTGTGGCATCGTCGGACAAGAGCTTCGAAGACGCGGTGAACGAAGGCCTGGCCGCGGCCAACAAAACCATCCGCGGCATCACCGGCATCAAGGTTGAAGACTGGACGGCCAAGGTCGATGGCGGCCGCGTCACCCAGTACCGCGTGACGATGGATGTCGCGTTTCATGTCGAGGAGTAGGCAGGCTGCCTTTCCCCTTGCGCTAACGGCCTGGTCCTTCTTCGTAGCGGCAGGAGACCTCCCCCATGCCGACCAAGACTGCTTCCCCGGAGTTGAAAACATTCTTTGCCCAGGAATTGGCCAACGACAGCAACGCCACGCTGCAAACAGCGAGGCTGCGGCTGGAGGAGTTATGCGATGCGGCGCCGGGCGATGCCGTGGCTCAACCGCACCAGTGGCTATCCGAGGTGGATGACCTGATCCACGCCTACAGTGAACACTGCCCGCTGATCGACTTCGTGGGCCGCACGCCCTAGGAGCCGGCCGCGGGATCACAGAACGGCGCGCACCGCTCGCTCCCCACGGTTGGCCACAGTCCCTCAGACCTCTTCCAGGAAGGCGGCCAACAGGGCCGGGTAGCTCTCCAGATCGACCTTGTGGACCATCTCCGTCACGGTGTGGATATACTTCACAGGGCAGGCAAACACGGCCGTGCGAACGCCGCTGCGCGAGCGCTGGATCATCGCCCCGTCCTGGCCGCCGCGCGGCAACACGCCCCGCTGGCACTTGATATCGCGTTCCCGGGCGATGGTTTCAAGCTGCTCGATCAACCCCAGGTCGGCAATGGTCGATGAGTCCATGATCTTGAGACACACGCCGGCCCCCGGCACGGTCACCCGTTCTTCGTCGGGCACCCCCGGCAGCTTGCAGCACAGCGTGGTATCGCAGGAGATGCCGATGTCGGGCTTGATGCTGTAGGCGGCAGGCTGCGCGCCGCGGAGGCCGACTTCTTCTTGGACCGTCCAGGCCGCGTGAATCTCGCAGTTGTGATGCCGCAACCGTTCCAGCGCGCGAATCTGGGCCCAGCATCCCACGCGGTTATCGAGGCACTGCGAAACGACGTTTTCGCCTACCTCGCTGAACGGCCCATCGAGCACCACCATGTCGCCGATCTTCACCCGGCGGTTGACCTCCTCGCCCGGCAGCCCCAAGTCGATGAAAAACTCGGCCATCTCCGGAATCTTGTTTTTCTCATCTTCTTTGGCAATGTGGATCGGCCGGCCTGAGGGGTTCATCACCCCGGGCAGATCGCCCTGCGAAGTGCAGACGCGCACCCGCCGGGCGAACAGATTGCGGCGGTCGAACCCGCCTACGGGATTCACGCGCACAAAGCCATCCTCGCTGACATAGCTGACCAAAAAGCCAATCTGATCCATGTGCGCGGCCAGCATGACTCGCTGGGGCTCTGCCTCGGGTTTGCCGCTGGCCGGGCGGGGCTTGCGGACACCGATCAGCGATCCCATGGCGTCTACGCGCAGTTCGTCGAACAAGCCAGCTTCGGTCACGTGTTCCTGAATCACCGCCCGGATGCGGTCCTCGCGTCCCGGCACGGAAGGTGTCTGCGTGAGCTTGGCGAGTAGTTCCATATTGCGGTTCTTTCAGGCGGAAGAAAGAGCGATGGGAGGAAAGCGGCGTTTCCCTGAAGCGGCCGCTGCATCCCCCATAGAATAGAGCCTTGGCGTGCCCACGCAATGTCGGCCGCAACCGTTCCGCCATTTGGCACGAATGGTTGGCGCACGTTTCAAGGCAAACAAGCGCCGTGCATGAATGGACGCACGCCAGAGGTCGCTTGCCGAGGCGTCCTTGCCCATCGCTTGACAAGCCAGTGTACAGGCGAAAGACTTTGGGCTTCCTACCTCACCTTCATCGCGTACACGGAGTTACTCCCCATGAGCGCTGACGCCCGCGTGCAGGAACTTGGTCTTGAACTGCCGCCCGCTCCCAAGCCGGCGGGCGTCTACAAGCCGATCGTGATTGCCGGCAACATGGCTTATGTCTCGGGGCACGGGCCGCTCCTGCCCGATGGAACCATGCTCACCGGGCGTGTTGGCTCTGAGGTGGACCAACAGGCCGGCTACCAGGCCGCGAGGCAGGTCGGGCTCGCTATCCTGGCAACCCTGAAAGCCAACTTGGGCAGCCTCGATCGCGTGAAGCGCGTCGTCAAAACACTGGGCATGGTCAATGCCTCGCCCGACTTCAAGAACCATCCGGCCGTCATCAACGGCTACAGCGAACTGATGAAAGATGTCTTTGGCGATAACGGCGTGGGGGCCCGCAGCGCCGTGGGCATGGGTTCCTTGCCAGGCAACATCAGCGTCGAGATCGAAGCCATCTTCGAGATCGAAACCTGAGCCAACCTGCCAGGCGGGTTGAATTCCCCGTAAGCTTTAGAGGTCGCGCAGAATCTCGCGGGCCGCGTTGCGCCCACAGGCGCCCATCACACCGCCGCCGGGATGCGATGCTGCACCGCACAGGTACAGCCCGGCAATCGGCGTGCGATGATCGGCCCAACCCGGCACCGGTCGCAAGGTAAACAGTTGGTGCATCGACATCGCGCCCTGGAAGATGTTGCCGCCGGTTAGCCCAAACGTCCGTTCCAAATCCTTGGGACTGATGACCTGCCGGTGCAGCACGGCGCCTGGCAAATTGGGGGCATACTCGCTCAACACTTCCAGGCAGCGGTCGGCGAACGATTCCTTGATGTCGTCCCAATCGCCTTCGGCCAGGCGGTAAGGCGCATACTGCACGAAGATGTTCATCACGTGCTTCCCCTCGGGCGCCACGGTGGGATCGACGCTCGAAGGAATGGTGATCTCAAGAATGGGGTTGGTGCTGGGCTGCCCGTACTTGGCGTCGTCGTACGCCCGCTCGATGTAATCCATCGTGGGCGAAATATGAATCGTGCCGCGATGGTGCGGTTGGACGTTCGTGCCCGGCAAGCAGCGAAAGTCGGGCAGTTCCGCCAGGGCCAGGTTGATCTTCAGCGAAGCCGATGAATAGTCGATCCGGCGAACAGCCTGGGCGAACTCCTCGGGCAGATGTTCCGGCCCCAGCAACCGCTCGAAGGTTTGATGGGCATCGAGGCTGGAAGCCACCACGCGGCCGGTGATTTCGCTGCCGTCTTCCAGCACCACTCCCGCGGCGGTTCCCCTCCGGGTAACGATCCGGACCACGGGCGATTCGCGGCGGATCACCACGCCCAGGTCGCGGCAGGCCCCGGCTAAGGCCTGGGCCAATCCGCCCATCCCGCCTTCCACGTACCCCCATACACCGCGAGCTCCACCCGCTTCGCCCATCACGTGATGCAGCAACACGTAGGCGCTACCGGGGGCGGCAATCGAAGTAAATGAACCGATCACGGCGTCGGTGGCCAACGTCGCCCGCAACACCTCCGACTCGAACCATCGCTCGAGCAGCGGCCGGGCAGGGGCCGCCAGCAGTTCGATGGCCTCGGGCAAATCGTTGCCCAGATCCTTGACCGCGTTGAACAGGCTCCACATCTGGCGGCCATCGCGCAACCGCTTGGAAAGCCCGATCTTACGCCAACTCTTGGGCAGCGGCAGAGGATCCGGCGCAGTCTGGCTCAGCACCGGTTCAATCACGCCTGCTACCCGCTCCAGCAAGGCTTCGTATCGAGGATAAGCCCGAGCGTCGGCTTCGCTGAACTTGGCAATCTCCTGCTGATTGCTCACGCGGTCGGGCCCCAGCAATAGCGAGCGGCCATCAGGCAGCGGCGTGAACGACGAAGGATTGCGCGGCAAGACCTTAAAGCCGTACTCAGTCAGTCGCAATTCCTGGATGATCGAGGGCAAAAACAGACTGATGACGTACGCGGCGGTCGAAATCTTGAATCCCGGCCACAATTCCTCGGTGGTGGCCGCTCCGCCCAACACGTGCCGGCGTTCCAGCACACACACGCGCTTCCCGGCTTTCGCCAGGTACGCCGCCGTGACCAGGCCGTTGTGACCTCCGCCGATAATGATGCAGTCGTATTGGGCCATGATCGGGTTCCTTCCAAGTGACGAAATCGGCGGTTAGGTGGGGGGCAATTGACCGTGTGAACGCGGCCGGATCGCCCCCCGGCAGCAGGGCAGCCGGAGCGAGCATCTGGATTGTTAATGCTTATTTAGCTTAGGGTTCTGTGTCTGGCGAATGGCGGGCAACTCGGGCCAGCCAGCGCAATCGGCCCGCCCCCTACGACCCCGGCATTCGGCATGGCAACCGTCGGATCGACCAAAATCATTTCCGCCAAACGGAACTTCAGGCCCGATGCCGGGGTTTAATCCCTCTGCTGGGATGCAACAGCGCATGGTTTGCGCGCGTCCGCCGGGCCCATGCCGCCTGGTCCACCTGCACGTGCAAACTTTCTCTGGCAAAGAAGTTAAGGCGGACGTAGGATACAAGGATGCTTCGGTTCGCCCTTAGTCGCTCAATGCTCATCGCGGAGCGCTTGTATATGTTTCGACGGTTTGCGCCTACAATTTTCGCCCCTTCCTCCATGTTGGCCGCTTGCGTTGCCACTGCGCTGGCCTGGTTGAGTGCCGGCCAGCATGCCGCCGCGGCCGATCCCGACTTCGTGGGTGTGCTGGCCTTGGCGGTCGAGCCCGAGGTGGCCCGCGAACTGGAGCTGGAAGATGACCAACTCCAAGAGTTGAAGGACCTTGTAGCCGACCGCGAGTTCGGAGTTCTCAACCTCCAAGACGAGGTCCGCGAGCTTACGCCCGAAGAACGTGCCAAGCGGCTCGACGCCTACCGGGCAGAATCGGAAGCCCAGGGATTGCCACTGCTGACGGAAGAACAGCGCGACCGGTTGGCCCAAATTGCCCTGCGTCGCAAGGGGATGTCCAGCCTGGCGGAACCGTCGGTCGCCGAGCAGATTCAGCTGACGCCCCAGCAGCAACAGCAGGTGAAGGCGATCCTGGCCGAGCGCGACCAGGCTGCGGAAGCGGCCGGCAACGATGCCCAGCGCCGCCAAACCGTGGAACTCGATGCCGAACGGAAGTTGGCGCAGCTCCTGACACCTGCCCAGCGAGCCGCGTGGAGTGTGATGGCCGGCGAAGAACCCGCTGCGGCAGACAGCGGCCCGCCCGCTGCCGATAGCGGCCCCATCGCGGTTCGCCGCTCCGGGCAGGCCATGCCCAGCGATAGCCGTCCTGCGCCGCGACCGCTGGCGGCCGACGAAGAACGCGCCCCGGCCTTCCCTCCCACGGCCGTAGCCCAGCGGCCCGCATCGGGCGAACAGCGTCTGCGGTTTCAGTTCCGGTACACCCCGTGGAAGGACGTTCTCGACTGGCTGGCCGAGGAAGCCGGCTATTCGCTGTACTTTGTGGACCTTCCCGAAGGCACGTTCAATTACTCGTCGGACACCAAGACATACACGCCCGCTGAGGCCATCGACCTGCTCAACAGCGTGCTGCTGACTAAGGGTTACATGCTGGTCAGGCGCGAGCAGATTCTGATGGTGATTAACCTCGAGAATGGCGTGCCGCCTAGCTGGGTGCCGTTTGTCTCTACCGAGAACCTCGATCAGCGCGGCGAGTTCGAGCTGGTTAGCGTGCTGTTCACGCTCGACA
Organism: uncultured Pirellulales bacterium; assembly: GCA_964511065.1. GTDB lineage: Bacteria > Planctomycetota > Planctomycetia > Pirellulales > S012-138 > CALBRZ01. Next base: position 20,584 of record CAZEEG010000024.1, read on the forward strand.
AGCTCACCCCGGAAGGGGCCGAAGCCGACATCCGCAAGCTGCTGGGGCCGCAAGGCTCGATCGTGGTGCTTCCCACGGCCAAGCAGATTCTGGTGACGGAAACCGCCGGCCGGCTCAAGACCATTCGCCAGATGATCGAGCGCGTGGAAGGTCCCGATTACGGTGACTCCGGTTTTCGCGCGTTCCAGCTTCAGCACATCAGCGTGGATGAGGCGATGGTCATCCTCCGCGAGTTGCTGGGCATCCCCAAGGACCTCAACTCCACCGATGCCATCAAGATCGCTCCAGACCCGGTCACGCGGCGCCTGCTCGTGAATGCTTCGCCCGAGGTACTCAAGCAGATTGAGCGGTTTCTGACCGAAATCGACAAGGAATCGCCGCCCCCGCAGGATGTCGCGGTTGGCGAAGCGCTGCAACTGGAGATTCACCCGGTTACGGGTCCGGACCCCAATACCGCGCTTCAAGTACTGCAAACCATGCTGACGGGGTCGCCGGGGGTGCGGTTGACGGTCGATCCTGCCACGGGCAATATCGTGGCGCTGGCCAGGCCCAGCGAGCATGCGACGATTCGGGCCACGATCCAGCAGATGCAAACGCAGGCCCAAAAGAAGGTAGGTGTCTGGACGCTTGCGACCACCGCCGACCCGGCCACCGTGCAGTTGATGGTCAACCAGTTGCTGGGCGGCAGTTCCGAGGAAGAACAAAAGAACGCCCCCAAGCTGACCCTCGATCCGTTAACCAATCGACTGGTCGCCCTGGGCAGCGAAACGCAGATTGCCCAGATCGAACAACTGTTGCAACAGTTCCACTGGGATGTGGAATCGGCCGATGCGTTGGGGCCAGGTGAGCGCTCCACGCTCCGCGTCATTCCGAACCTCACCGGCAGCAGCGCGCGGCAGGCGGCCCAACTCATCGAACAGTATTTTCCCACGATGCGGCGTAACCGGATTCGCGTCGTGTACCCCTCGCAATTGACGCCGGGTGAATCGAGCAGCCGCGAGGACGATCGCCCCGCCTTCAATCCGTTGCTCGAACTTCTGCCTTTGGACGAAGACACGCGGCCGCGCACCGGCCCCCAGCCAGAGCCCGGTCCGCCTCGGCCCGATGCGGGCGTCCAACGGCCGCGGCGCGATCAAAGTGCCCGTAGCGGCAATCGCCCGCAGCCACGGCTAGCTGCCGCGGGTGTCATCGGTCGCGAGCCCGGCGTGGCCTCGGCGCTGCGCGAGGCTGCCAAGGATCGTACCGCTGCCAGCGAGCCTCAGCAGGCATCGCCGCGCGGCGTGCAACTACTGCCCACGGTGTTCCAGGTAACGGGGGATGGTGACGATGCCGCATCGACCGACCACCGGAATCGAGCGGGAGGCCAAGCCAACGTGCAACAACCGCCCGGCGCCGCAGATGCGGCCCCGGGCGATGGCGCGCGTGCCAGCACCCCGGGCGATACCGTTACGATCATGGTCACCCCGCGGGGCTTGGTGATTTCATCGGAAGACGTGGAAGCATTGGACGAAATTGAACGGCTGCTCACCCAGATGTCGGAGTTGGGGGTGCTGCATCCCGAGGACTTCCATGTCTTCTACCTCAAGAACACCACGGCGGCCGCGGCCGCCCAGACACTGGACAAGATTCTCGGCGGCGGAACCATTGCCGAGGACGCCGGTGGGGGCGGTGGCGGATTGCTCGGCTCGCTGGCCGACCAGGCCCTGGGCAACCTGGGCGGAGGGCTGATGCGCGGTATCCTGGGCGTGGGCGGAGGCAGCAGTTCCTCCAGCGGTTTCTTGGGCGGAAGCTCCGTCATGATCGTGCCCGATAGCCGTCTCAATGCCCTGTTCATCAGCGCCAGCGCTGCCGATCTGGATTTGATCGAACGGCTGCTGACCTACATCGACCAGAATGAAACGCCCGAAACCCAGGTCGCCCGCAAGCCACGGTTGATCCCGGTGCGCTACACCAGCGCCACGGAGATTGAAAAAGTGGTGCGGCAAGTGTATTCCGACCGGCTAATCGGCGGCGGGGGTTCCGGCGGCCAGGCCCGGCAGCCTTCACCAGAAGATTTCATCCGGGCGCTCCGTGGGGGCGGTGGACGCGGCGGGCGTGGCGGTGGCGGATCGGACGAAGCCGAGGACGTCAACAAGCTGGCCTTGGGAGTCGACGAGCGTAGCAACTCGCTGGTCGTTTCCGCTCCGCAGCCGCTATATGAGGAAGTGGAAGCGCTGGTGCATCTGCTCGACCAGGCGGCCAGCACCACCGGTGACCAGTCGTCGTTCATGTACACGGCCAAGCGAACCAGCCCTACCGCCATCCAACAGGCCTTGCAAGCCATTGCCGGCGACAAGGTGAAGGTGGTCAGCCGCACGGCGACCAGCACGTCTCCCACCAGTTCGGCACCACCCAGCCCTTCCACGCCCGCGGCGCCGGGAGGGCAGCCGAGCGCCAATCCCGACGAAGTTCGCGAGCGCATCCAGCGGTTCATGCAGTTCCGCGACATGATGCAGCAGGGTGGCGACTCGGGCCGTTCGCGCGGCGGCCGCGGCGGAAGCGGAAGCAGCCGCGGTGGAAGCGGAGGCGGAGGATTCCGCAGCCCTCGTGGACGATAGCCTTCGGCCCGCAGGCCTCGCCTGGCAACTTTTCCATGGCCGCTTGCGGGCAGCCGGGATAAACTCGGGGGCGCCAGGGCAAGCGCAACGGTAATGGCGCTGCCACCTGGGCTGCTTCTCCCCCCGGAATCAACCGGTATGCGCTCGTTCGCCCCAGGGCTGTTGATCGCCGCGTTCTTGTGGACCGCCGGTTGTGGATCGCGCGACGACCCGCCACCAATCGACCCGGGGACCACCGCGCCCGAACTGGGAACCGCGCAACCCTCGGGGGTTGGGTCAGTTCCCCCCGCAGGCGATGCCTCGCCTGAACGCTCGGCGAAGGCCAAATCGCAGCATCATCAAATCGTGTTGCTCGATGATAGTCTTTCGATGGCGGCCACCTCGGTGCATCGAACGCCTTATGAGCGCGCGATCGCCTTCTTAAAGCAGCTTTCGCCGCCGGAACCTTCCCCCGACAGCACTGGCACCGTTTCCCTGCTGCGTTTCTCCAAGGCCGCGGCCGCTGGCGCACAGTGGGATCTTCGCAACGAGGTTGCCATGGAACGGCCGCCCGGGGCGCTCGCGGAAGCCGCCGCAACCGCTCCCGGCTCTACCGCAGCCGGACCGCGCGAAGCCCTGGCAGCGTGCCAGCAGCAGGTGGAAACTGCCGGGGCGGGTGACCGCTTCACGATTTACGTGCTGAGCGATTTTCGCAGCAAGGATTGGCCCGAATCGGGCGAAGCCCGCAAGCGGCTCGCGGCATTGGCCCAGCGCGATGGCGTGCAGATCGTGCTGGTTCCTTGTGCCACCGGCGACGAGCAGAACGTGAGCGTGGAAGCGCTGCAATTGGCATCGCAGCCACTGCCCGGCCAAAGTTCGCGGTTGGAAGTCATCCTGCGCAACCACGGACCGCAATCGATTGCCCGGCCCAGTGTGAACGTGTCTGGTCAACAGCAGACCGGTGGGCTGCTCCCTCGCGAAACACTGACGTTTTTCAACGTGGTCATGCCGCGGAAAGAGGCCCGGCTTCCCTACACATTTGAACTGGCCGACTCGGCCCCGGTGATTATCGAAGCCAACCTGACCGGCGACCTTACCCGCAGTTTTTCGTTGAACGATGCCCTAGAGGCGGATAATACGCGGTATCTGTACTTCGAAACGCCCGAGCCACTTAACGTGCTGGTGGTCGATGAATTGGCAGCGGAGGTGGCCCCCGGCCGGTTCATTTCCGCGGCGCTGTCGCCGCTGCCCGAGGTGGCGACTGGCTACCGCGTTGAGCAGGCAGGCCCCAGTTCGCTCGAAAAATCACTGGCAGCGTATGCAACGGTTATCATCGCCAACGTGCCGCGATTAACGGCTATGGCCGAGGCGAATTTGAAGCAGTATGCCGAAGGCGGCGGCGCGGTCGTGTACTTCGCCAGCAAGGATGCCAATGCGAGGTACCTCACCAGCCAGCTTTACGACGAGGGCCGCGGCTGGCTGCCGTTTCCCCTCGAAGAGGTCGCCACGCTGGCCCCACCCGCCAGCAGCGATCCAACGGTGCGGCCAGCCGAAAACACGGATCAAACGCCGCAGCCTGCAACCGCCGATGTGACGTTTGAACCGGGGCACCGCGCGTTCGATGTCTTTACGCACGAAGAATTCGGCGGTGCGTTTCAGCAGTCGCTTCGCGTGATGCGGTATCTCAAGGTGCCGAGCACGTGGCAACCCGGCGAAGGCGTGCAAGTCCTCGCCCGACTGCGCGACGGTTCACCGCTGATCGTCCAACAACAGCAAGGGCAGGGGAGGGCGATTTACGTTCTGACCGCCATCGACCCGGCCTGGACCAACTGGATGAACCAGCCATCGTGGGTGGTGTTCCATCTCGAACTGCAAAGCGAATTGCACCCGGTCATCACCGAGAGCTACAGCCTGGGCCAACCTTTGGAGGTCGCTTTGGACGGGGCGGCCTACCAGCCCCGCGCCCGCTGGTCCAGGGTATGGCCCACATCGGACGAGGAGCGTCCGCAGCAGATTCTCAATGCCCACAGCCGCGGCATTGTCGAGGGGCGTCCGCTGTGGGCCGTCCAACTGAACCCGGCGGAGCCCGGCGTGTACGAACTGATTCTCGACACACTCAGCGGCGAACAGGAAGGCCGGTACTACGCCTGGAACGTCGATCCGGCCGAGAGCGACCTGCAATCGATCGATGTTGCCGAATTGGCAGCGACGGTCGAAGGAAAAATTCGGATTGAACCGGCTATGGAAGCCACCGACGGAGCAACAGCCCCAGATGAGCCCGCGCCGTGACTTTCGTGCAGCCCGGCGGCACTTCGCACCCTATTCACCAACATTCGCATGCTATGCTTCCATGGCATTACCCCCCCCAGCACGAGGGCAAGACGATGTCACGCTTTGCTTGCGCGCGTTGGCTCACATTGGTAACGGCACTGCTGCTGGCCGGCTGCAATCAGCCGAGCACATCGAGGGCGTACAGGATCGTTTTCGGCGGTGCGGGAGCGGCTGCCGCGGTGCGCAATGCCACCACGGTGCGAGCGTACCGCATGAAGTCGCCAAGCTATTTCGCCAAGACGATCGACAAGTACGAGATGGTGGGCGATCCGGTTGCCGTACCGGGGGACATGGCCGCCCAACTGAAAAAGGCCCTGCTCAACCCTCGCAGCTACATTTTCGACGCAGTCAAGTCCTGTGAACCGGACTACGGCGTGCGGCTTGAGTTCGTGCATAACAACCGCAAAGTGGACGTGCTGCTGTGCTTTGAATGCCGGATTCTCACGGTTTACGACGGCGGGCGGAATGTCGGCGGCGAAGACTTCGACCCCATCAACGACCAACTGATTGGTATGGTCAAGAAGCTCTTCCCCAAGGATGAAGCGATCCAAGCGCTCGAGTGAAACCGTGCCGATCAAACACCGCCTGGCGCAATGGCAATGGTCCGGTGGGGGGAACACAAGCAACCACCCTACGATGGCTGGTTCCATAACTTCAGCACCGGTTCATCCGGGTGGTTGTGCTCATATCCCAGGATACTGAGCGAAGCGGTGCCCAAGAGAAACAACCGGCCGCATGCGGCATCCAGGCCCAGCCACTGCGCGGCCAGCACGCGCAGGAAATGCCCGCTGGAAAACAGGATGGCATCGCCCTGGGCCGCGCGCAGCCGCGCCACCACGCGGTCGGCCCTGGCTCCGATGGTTTTAAGCGATTCGCCGCCCGGGCACCCGTCGCGAAATAGCAGCCAGCCGGGTCGGTCCTGGCGAATCTGGGCCGTGGTGATGCCTTCGTACTGGCCGTAATCCCATTCCACCAGGTCCGCGTCCACCTGCGCGGCGTCGCCGTATCCGGCCAACTCGCAGGTCCGCTTCGCCCTGGCCAGGGGGCTGGTCCATACGTGGGCAAACGCGCGGCCCGCCAGGCGCTCTCCCAGCACGCGGGCATGCTGCTCGCCGGCGGCGGTGAGGGGAATATCGCTCAGCCCCGTGTGCCGCCCGGTGGCAGACCACTGGGTTTCGCCATGGCGGACCAGCCAGAACTCAGGCAACGTGCTGGGCATCGGCAGGGTCACTCCGACTGCATGGGGGCAAAGCCACGGCGCATGGTGTTCTCGGTCACTGTCCGAGGCACAACAAACTGCAACAGGTAATCCGGCCCACCTGCCTTGCTGCCAATACCTGACATGCGGAAGCCGCCAAACGGTTGCCGGCTTACCAGGGCACCGGTGATCGGGCGGTTCAGGTACAAGTTGCCGACGTGAAACTCGCGGGCAACCCGGCGGAGGTTTCGAGGGCTGCGCGAGTACAGGCCGCCGGTGAGCGCGTACTCGGTCCCGTTGGCGATCTCGAGGGCTTCGTCCAAGTCGTTGGCTTTCATGACGGCCAACACCGGTCCAAACACTTCTTCTTGGGCAAGCCGGGCTGACGGAGCAATCTCGGTGAAGATATGCGGGCCGATGTAGTAGCCCTCGTCGGCCAGCGGCCCAACGTCCACGGCCAACACCAGGCGCCCTTCCTGCTTGCCGATCTCAATGTAGTTGTGGATGCGGTCAAACGCTTCCTGGTCAATCACCGGACCGACGAGGCTGCCGGGATCCTCGGCTGGCCCCAGCGGGAGGCTGCGGGCTGCCTCGATCAGTCGTGTAAGGAAAGCATCGTACACGCCCGAGAGCACAATGCAGCGACTGCATGCGGAGCACTTCTGCCCTTGATAGCCGAAGGCACTTGTGACCACGCCGGCCACGGCTTCGTCGAGATCGGCATCGTCGTCGATGATGATAGCGTTCTTGCCGCCCATCTCGGCGATAACCCGCTTGACGTCGAAACCTGCCCCCGATTGGGAAGCCTTGGCGGCCGAGGTGTTGATTTCCAGGCCCACCTGCCGCGAACCGGTGAACGCCACCAGCACCGTCTTGGGATGGTTGACCAGTACCGGCCCCACGACTTCGCCCTGGCCGGGCAGGTAGTTGAGCACGCCCGGCGGCAGACCCGCTTCTTCAAAGGCCTGCATCAACCAGGCACCGGTGACCGAGGACTGCTCGGCCGGCTTCATCACCACCGTATTGCCGGTCACCAGGGCCGCCGAGGTCATCCCGGTCAGAATCGCCAGTGGAAAGTTCCACGGCGCGATCACCGCGGCCACGCCCCGGGGAAGATACTCAAAGCGGTTCTCCTCGCCGGGTACGTTGGCATGGTCGAAGCGGCCTTGCAGGGCGACGGCACCGCGAGCGTAGTACTCCAGGAAGTCGATGGCTTCGCAGACGTCGCCATCGGCCTCGCGCCATCCCTTGCCGCACTCGTACAGTTGGCAAGCCGCGTATTCATACCGCCGCTCGCGCAGGACCGCCGCCACGCGCAGCAGGTAATCGGCCCGGGTGCGCACATCCAGATCCGCCCAGACGGGCCAGGCCTTGGCGGCGGCCTCCACGGCCTCAGCGGCCAATTCGGCGGTGGCGTTGCCGCAGGTCCCTGCCACCTGTTGCTTGTGCGAAGGGTTGATCGACTCGATCTGCTCCGGCGTCTCGCGCTGGCGGCCGCCAATCACCACCGGATAGTGTTTGCCCAACTGCTGCCGCACGGTTTCCAGGGCTTGCCGCATGTTCTCGCGGGCCGACTCGGTCGCGAAGTCGGCATGGGGTTCGTTGCGGAACGTCTGCACCCACTCGGGCAACTCGGCCGCGGTCAGGTCCGACGCCCGGCGGGGCGACATGGCCCCTTGCGAGGTTTCGTCCGGAGTGGCGCCGCTGGCAGGTGCAGCGCCAGCGGCGGATGACTTGGCCTGTCGATCGGCATGATCCAGAGGGTTCATCAGAAGTTCCTCGGGGCTGAGTTGCTCGTCGAAGCTGGTTCGCAGGAAAGAATCGTTCGACGTATTTTCAAGCAGTCGCCGTACCAGGTATGCCATGCCCGGGATCAATTCGCCAAACGGCATGTATACCCGCACCCGGTTCCCCAGCGCGATGAAGGCATCTTTTTCGGCGTCGGCCATGCCGTAAAGCATTTGCAGTTCCACGCCCAGCGGCGGCAACCCGACATGCCGCGCCGTGGCGATCCCGTAAGCCAGGCTGCGGATGTTATGGCTGCCCAAGGCGGGCCTCAGATGCCGGAAATTGCGGATCGTGAACCGCACACATTTTTCAAAGTTGGCGTCCGACTGCCATTTCTGCTGGAAGACAGGAACCGGCCAACCGTGGTATTGGGCGTGGATCGTTTCGTAATCCCAATAGGCCCCTTTCACCAACCGCACCCAGACCGGTTTTCCCCGTTGGACGGCCCAATCGCGCAAATGACGCAGGTCGCGTTCGGAGTCGCGGAGGTAGCACTGGATGACGATGCCCACGTCGCCCACGTCGCGGAACTCGTCCTCCATCAACACCTGCTTGAACACCGCCAAGGTTAAATCCTTGGTGTGATAGCTCTCCATGTCGATGTTGATGAACGCCCGATGTTTTCGCGCCACGCGCAGTAGCTGGCGAAACCGTTCCCCGGCGCGGGCGATGCTGCCGTCCCAATCGATCGGGTCGAACTGGTTGTCCAGCGCCGAGAGCTTGATGGAAACATTCACCCGGGGCAGTTCCGACTCCACGCCCCGATCAACCTGGGGAACTTCGGGCCAGGAGTTGATGGTGGGGGCCAGGCTCTCGATCAGGTCGATGTAGGCATAAAAGAAGCGGTCGGCCTCGGCATCGGTAATGACCGCCTCGCCCAGCAGGTCGAGCGAAAATGCCTGCCGGAAGCGGCGGGCGCGCTTCACGGCCGCCAGAACTTCGTTGGTGCTGGTCCCGGCAATGAACCGCCGCGCGTGGCTCAAGGCGTTGCGGCGGGCGGCAAACGCAACGGCGCGGCCAGCCAGCGAGTCGGGCCGGGCAACCTGCATTCCTAACCGCACCGCCGTTGGCAGGTGTTGCTGCACTTCCTCGAAGTACTCCTGCAGATGCTGCGTCACCTCCTCGCGGGTGCGAAGCATGGGAAGCACGTCAATGAAGCGAAACATCTGCACCTTGACCGACTCGTTCTGCATCGCCCACGACATGATCCGATCGTCCCACCAACGCCGCTGGAACACGTGCGGCCCTCGGCGGGGGATCAGGCTCAACACCGTCTGGCCAACCTCGCGGGTTGTGCGTTCGATGACAGCCAGATCGGAGGAGGAGAAGTCGTCGATCACAGCCAGCTAACCTCTTTGATGTGACAGGAGACAAGGCGCTCGGCCACAGCGGACCCCGAGAACCGAGCGACGCAAGCTTTGAAATTATATGGCCTTAGACGGTGCGCCGACCATTTAAACCAGGCGCGCCTGTCGCGACCCGGCCCGCCAGGTCCAACCCGCGGCCACACGCAAGGTGGGCAGCCCTGCCAGCCCCCCCGGGGACATGGGAAGTGTACGGGCATGAGCGGCCGTTGTCGAAGATTCGTTACTGGCGACACAGGTGCCCCCCGGCGCTACCTCCACAGGGCCATAGGGTTACGATCGGTGCCGCAGCGGCGACGGCAGTTGCCGGAAATGAAAAGGGCACGCGGACTCTGGCCGCCGCTCCCCCGAGAAAGTGTGCCATCCAGAAAATAATCCAAGAAAATGCTATCAGCGGCAGAACCTTGGGCAAGTTCGAGGGTTTATTGAAAGCAGGGCCTCGCAGCCCTCGGGGGAGACTCCGCCCCCCACCTTGCGGAGGAGAAAGCTTGGCTGGCGCTGCCGCCCCCTCGAACGAACCGTCCAACTGTGTTCCTCTGGAGAGTACGTAACATGTTGCACAGAAAAAGCTTGTATCTCGCGCTCGCTGTAGTGGCCGCGATCGGCACCGCCAGCACGGCCGATGCCCAGGGTCCTCGTCAGGGCGGTTTCGGCCGTGGTGGTGGCGGCGGCTTTGGCACCGATCCGTTTTCGCTCCTAAACAACCCGGCCATTCGCAGCGAACTGGGTATCGACCAGGATCAGGCTCAGAAGCTCAACGAGCTTCGGCAACAGATGGAAGAAGAGGCTCGGGCTGCACGCGAAAAGGTCACCGCTCAATACTCGCAGAAGGTCAACGACTTGCTGCTGCCGCATCAGGCGGACCGGCTGCTGGGCATCACGGTTCAACTGCGCGGCCCGGCGGCCCTGCAAGACCCGGCCGTCGCCAAGCGGATTGGCCTGAGCGAGAGCCAACAGAAAGAACTGGCCGAGAAGCTCAACGCCCTGAGTGAGCGCACCCGCAGTGCGTTCCGCGGTCAAGACGGCGAGCGGCCCGACCGCGACGCGATCCGGGCCCGGTTTGAAGAAATCCAGAGCGAGCGGGACGGCATCGTCAACTCGGTGCTGACCTCCGACCAGAAGAAGAAGCTGGAAGAGCTGGCCGGTGAGGAGTTCGATCGCTCGCAACTGCGCCAGGGCTTCCGCCGTGGCGGCGAAGACGGCGCCCCGGGTCGTGGCCGCCGTGGCAACCGCGGTAACAACGAATAAGTTGCCGCACTCCAAACCATGAAGCGCCAGCAAGTCGCCCGATTGGTGGTTCCTAACGCCAATCGGGCGCACGCTGGTACATGCGTGGCGGGGTTAAACCCGCACGGCTCACAGAGCCGTGGCACACAGCCGGCCCCCAACCCGCGCGGCTCGCAGAGCCGAGGCGCGCAGGTAACGAGCCATTTTCGCTGTGCCGTGGCACGCTAGTGCGACAAACTTCATGCACTTAGGCCGCGGAACGGCCGCGTCCCCTCCCCCACTGGGCTCGAGTCGTTCCGCGGTCCGTTTTTTGTTTTAATCTGCCGCGAAGGTGTATCCAAGTTCCTGGACAGCCATCTTCTTCGCCAGTAGGCTGAGTGAGCGTGGGGCAACTTCTCCTCTTCCCCCTTCGCTTTTCGCGAGTCTTCTCATGCTCAGGCCATTGGTGATCGGATTGATCGGGATTGGAAGCTGCGCGCTGTTTGCGGCGTCGGCACACGCTCAGTACATCAAAGATACTGCCATCCAAGCCCGAGCCCTAGCCGAACAATCGAGATTGCGGCTGCAACCCAGGGTGATTGCCTACCATCCGGAAACGGATTCGTTCGAATACCAATCCAGCGTGGCCACGTCATCCAGCCGCGGGCGGCCCGGCGGAGACAGCATCTACTACGGCAGTCGCTTGCAGCGGTTCCGGTTCCTTGGTCCTGCCGACCAAGGTGGGCTGTACGATGCGATCCAGGGATATTACGAAAGCCTGGACCTCAATCCACGCAATTATCAATATCGCATGGGCCGACATTAGCGGCCGCGGCCCTCGCCGTGAAATGGCCGGCTTTATCGGCCGCGACCGATCACCTCGTAGGGCGGTTCTACCGGCCGTGATCGCACACCCCGTTGGCCCGCTCCCACCGACCGCCGTCGCACGCATGCGCCGCAGATTTAGCTTCTATCCTTGAACCGATATTCACCCGCTGTGCGTCTGGTAATCGCCGGACCTGCGAGCGTTTGTGGCCGCGTCCTATGTGAGCACGTGCACCCATTCGCCCAGCAGCGTCTGGAGAATGTTATCGCCCGGGTAAGGGTGCCCGCGATGGTGCAAGAACGCTTCCGCATGGGTGGTGCCGATCTCTGAACCGCGGCGGCGGCTCCAACGATCCTGGCTTTCCAGGTATTCGTCGACACCGTGCTGTGCCCGGAGCCACTCGCGCTGGCTGGCGTGACAGGCGAGCATCGTCCGCTTCAGTTCGAAAGTCTTGCTCGTATCGACGTAGAAGTGCGGCCGGATTGGTTGTCCAAAATGGTCGACGCCTTCCAGCGCATCGACATAGAACAGGTGCGGAATGTGGTCGGTGGCCGGGGCCGGATCCCAGGCCCTGGTCGCGTAGTTCGGGCAACTGGCGTTGAAACAGGCATCGCGCACCAGGCGACTGGTGGCTTCGTGGTCGTCCATGTAATCGACCGGCGGCGCGGTAAGAACCACGTCGGGACGGTGCCGGCGAATCGCTTCGGTCACCTTCCGCTTGGATTCGTTGTCAATCACGATGCTCAGATCGCGAAATTCCAGGCACTCGTAGGTGGCGCCCAGCAACTTGGCGGCCTCGGCCGCTTCGTTCCGGCGGACGGCGGCGATTTCCTCCGGCCCCAGGTCGCGGCTGCCGCAATCGCCGGGCGTCATCGTAATACACACGATGCTATGCCCCTGCTCGGCCAGCAACGCCAGCGTTCCGGCACACTGAAACTCGATATCATCCGGATGGGCATGGATCGCCAGAATCCGCTTGCTTACCGCGCTCACCGTTACTCCTTCTGACATGATCGAGGGATTCGGGGCAGAGCCCCCCGCCAGACCGACCGCACGTAATGTACACGCTCTGGCCGCCGTGCCCTAGTGCCCCCCGGGGGTGCAAGTTGCCGCAGCGGGGTCCCGGCTACAGCTCGGGAGGTTCACCGTCCGGCGGCAGCGGATCGCCGGGCTCGATGAGCACATCGGCAAAAAGGGCCTTCAGGTCGCGGAGGTGGTCGCCCGTCGCCGTATGGATAATCAGGCTTTCGCCCTTGCCAGCGCTTTCGACCTTGCGGACACCAAAGCCGTGGCCCTTGAGGCGTTTCCGCGTCTGGGCCGAACTGAGCTTCACGTACAGCCGGAATCCCTTGAGTTGGGCCATGGGCACGCTCCCTCGGGGCAAACTTCACTCAGAAGTCAGCATGAGGTTATCGCGATGGATTACTTCGTCGTAAGGGCATTGCCCTAGGGTGGCGGCAATTTGCTCGGTGCGCATTCCCCGGATGGCGCGGACTTCGTCGGCACTGTAATTGGCCAGGCCGCGGGCGATTTCCTGACCCTGGGGATCGCGGAGGATGACGACATCGCCCTTGTGGAAATCGCCGCCCACGCCCACCACGCCGATCGCCAGCAGGCTGCGGCCGTGTTCGACCACGGCCCGGGTGGCTCCGGCATCGAGGTCCAGAATCCCACGCGGTTGAACCGTGAATCCGATCCACCGCTTGCGCGAGGATACATTCTGACCCCGCGCCAGAAAAAGGGTACCGGTGAGTTGGCCCGACATGATCTCGGCAAGCACGCCGGGCCGACGCCCCGAAGCGATGATGACGTTTTCACCCGCGGCCGTGGCGATGCGCGCTGCGCGGAGCTTGCTGGCCATCCCGCCTTTGCTCAGGCCCGTCTTGGCATCGCATACCAGCGCGAGGATGTCGCCGTTGAGGTTGGACACGGTGGGAATGACCTGGGCGGCGGGATCGCTGGGATCGCGGTCGTAAAGCCCCTCCACGTCTGAGAGCAAAATCATCAACGGGGCACGGAGCAGGTTCGTTACCAGGGCCGCCAGGCGGTCGTTGTCGCCAAAGGTGGTCTGGAGTTCTTCGACGGCGACGGTGTCGTTCTCGTTGATGATGGGAACCGCCCCAAACTCCATCAACGCCAGCAGCGTGTTGCGGACATTGAGGTACCGCGTGCGATGATTGAGGTCCTCGGCGGTCAGCAGCAGTTGGGCCGCGTGCCGGCCGTACTTGCGAAGGCAACGGTCATAGACTTCGATCAGGTGGCTCTGCCCGATGGCCGCGACAGCCTGCAGCTGGGCCAGGTCGCTTGGGCGGCCGGGCAACCCCAGCCTGCCGATACCGGCTCCCACCGCCCCGGAACTGACCAGCACCACCCGCCGTCCGGTCAGCGCCAGTTCGTGCAGTTCTTCAGCCAACCGTTCGACACGGTCTTCGTTCAGGCGGCCGTCGTCGTAGGTCAGCACGCGCGTCCCCACCTTGACCACAACCAGGTCGGACAGGGTGGCAATTTCTTGGCGGAGGATGTCGGTCATGGCAATAGCGCCACCGGCAGGTCGATTCATCGCAGCCTACTTGCAACGGTACGTCACATTTATAACGTCGGCATGTCCCGATGGCCGATCCGTTTGCATCGGCACCCGCTTCGCAGCCCGCCCCCCAGCAGTCGCAGTCAGGCCCGAGCGGCCGCAGGCAAACTACAGCGGCCGCAGTCGCGATCCTGCCGCCGCAGTCAAAACCGTAACTATACTACTTTTCGGCCGCTTGCGATGTGGGCGGCGAGTCGCGCAAACCAAAATCATCCGCCGAGCTTTCCGGCACCGCGCTGCCGGGGCGCGACAGGTACCGGTGCATTTCCCTGGCGGTCTCCTCGCAGACGGCCGCGACGGTTTGCCGCGCTATCGGCTGGCAACTATGCTGTAGCACCATGGACCGTGTCCGTTCCGCGCATCTGGCGCGATCGGCCGTGTGCCGCTCCCTGGTCCGGGTACCGAGAGATTCACCGCCGAAATTCATCGCAGCGGATGCCGCGTTTCCACCTTGAGGAATACATCATGCCACGACTCTTGCGCCTGTTCGTCCGCCTCCGCCGCAACTCCAGCCGCTTGGCCCTCGTGCTGGGCATCGTTGCCGCTTGGGGTCTTACGGGAGTCACCCCCGGCAGCGTCGCTGCGGGTGCCGAGACGCTCCAACTGAAACTGACGGTCAAAGCCGGCCAGTACGATCGCAAGGATACGCCGGTCGCCGTTCCGATTGAGGTGCCCTCATCCCTGGCCAAGGCGACTTCAGCCGTACTGGTCGACCGGCAGGGCGGACAGGTGCTCGGCCAGGTGACGCCTCCGGAGTTGCTTTCCACGTCGAAGGCGGTCCAGGGCAAGGTCGCTCGCACGTTGCATTTCATCCTTCCGCAGTTGAAGGCCGGGCAGCAGGTGACGTTGCTGGCGACGATCTCTGCCGAATCGGATGCCAACCCCGCGGCACGCTGGGAACAGAACGACAATCAGTATACGGAACTGCTCTTTGGTGATCGGCCGGTGCTGCGTTACATGCACGCCCCGCTGGATTCCCAGAACCGCGAAGCCACGTACAAGGTGTTCCATCACCTGTACGATCCCAGCGGCGGTCGCCTGGTCACCAAGGGGGCGGGCGGGCGGTTCACCCACCACCGCGGTTTGTTCTACGGCTTTAACCGCATCAGCTACGATGGCGGGGAGAAGAAGGCCGATGTCTGGCATTGCGGCGGCAGCGCCTTCCAATCACACGATGCCTTCCTGGCCCAAGAGGCTGGCCCCGTGCTGGGACGCCACACCTTGCAGATCGGTTGGCACGGGGTGGGTGGCGAGACCTTTGCCGACGAAACGCGCGAACTGACCGCGCACTTCGTCCCGCAAGGGCAGTTGATTACGTTTGCCTCGCGGCTGGAAACGAAGGTCGGCCCGATTAAGCTCGATGGCGATCCGCAACACGCCGGGTTCCACTTCCGCGCTGATAACGAAGTGGCCGAGAAAACGAACAAGCAAACCTATTATCTGCGGCCCGACGGCAAAGGCGCCCTCGGGGCCACGCGCAACTGGTCGGCCAATGCGCCCAACCCCAGCACCGTGAATCTGCCGTGGAATGCGATGAGCTTTGTGCTGGGCGAGCAGCGTTATACGGCTGTGTACCTGGACCATCCGGCCAACCCCAAGGAAGCCCGGTACAGCGAACGCGATTATGGTCGCTTCGGCTCTTATTTCGAGTACACGGTAGACGAAGGCCGTCCGCTGGAGGTCCGCTACCGCGTGGCGCTGCGGGAGGGCGAACTGACCGTGGAACAGGCCGCGCAACTGCACCACGACTTTGTGCATCCGGTCCAAGTCGAAGTCTCCAACCCCTAACCACAAATCGGGCAAATATCATGGAAGGTTCCGTGCCCAGCCTCACCTGCGCGCAGGCGCGCGAGTTCGACCGCCGGGCAACCGCCGAGTTCGACGTTCCCAGCATCCTGCTGATGGAGAACGCCGGCCGGGGCGTGGTCGAGGTGATCCAAGCGGCCGGACTGCAAGGCCCGGCGGTGATCTGCTGTGGGCGGGGCAATAACGCCGGCGATGGCTTCGTCATCGCCCGGCACCTGGAGTTGCGAGGGGTTGACGTTCACGTGCTGCTGTTTGCCCAGCCCGGCGATCTCAAGGGCGACGCCGCCGTGAACCTGCGGATCATCGAACGGGCGCAGATACCGCTCACCGTGGCCGCCGGCAGCAACTCCGGGGACGAAGCACGCTGGCAAGCCGTGCTTCAGCGGGCTGGGTTGATCGTCGATGCGCTGCTGGGGACCGGCGTGCAGGGGGCTCCCCGGCCGCCGCTGGACCGGGCCGTCAATGCCATGAACGCTACCGGAAAACCGATCGTGGCGGTCGATCTGCCAACGGGGCTGAACGCCGATACCGGCGAAACGCCCGGCGCCGTAATCCGTGCAGCAATCACTTGCACGTTTGTTGCGGCCAAGCCCGGCCTGCTGTTAGAAACCGCCCGGGCTTATGTGGGAAAGCTCCACGTGGTGGATATCGGGGCCCCCAAAGCCCTGGTGCGCGCGATGCTGGGCAGCACTTGAGAGAATCGTTGCTCCCCAGCCAGCCACCGCTGCTCACATGACCGGAAGCGCCTGGGGCCTACCTTGCACCGGGCAACCGATGCGAGCCAAGTCGCCGTGATGGCCCGAGCGCGACCGCGACTGCGGACTCGCCGCTTACCCCTTGAACTTGCCCAGGATCAGGGCGATGTTCTGCCCGCCGAAGCCGAAGCTGTTGGTCAGCACGTACTCGATTTTCTTTTCCCGGGCCTCGTTGGGCACGTAATCGAGGTCGCACTCGGGATCGGGGAACTCGTAGTTGATGGTCGGCGGCAGCACGCCATCGCGCAGGGCCAGCAGCGAGATCATCACCTCGGTGGCTCCCGCGGCGGCAATCAGGTGGCCGGTCATACTCTTGGTGCTGGACATCGGCGTCTTATAGGCCAGTTCGCCAAACACCTGTTTCACCGCCAGGGTTTCCACCTTGTCGTTGACGGCCGTGCTCGTGCCGTGGGCGTTGATGTAGCCAATCTGCTCGGGATTCAACCGGGCATCGTTGAGTGCCAGCCGCATGCAACTGGCGGCCCCGCGGCCCTCGGGATGCGAATCGGTCACGCGGAAGGCATCGGCCGTTGAACCGTAGCCGACGATCTCGCCGAGGATTTCAGCGCCGCGGGCCTTGGCATGTTCCAGTTCTTCGACAACCAACATGGCGGCACCTTCACCCAGCACGAAGCCGTCGCGCTTGAGGTCGAAAGGCCGGGAAGCCTTGGTCGGCTCGTCGTTACTGGTACTGAGGGCGGTCAGCAGGTTGAAACCCGTCACGCCGAACGGATGGATCATGCTGTGGGTTCCGCCGGTCAGCATGACATCGACATCGCCGCGGCGGATCATTTCCACGGCTTCGCCAATCGCCTGGCTGCTGGCCGCACACGCCGTGAGGCAGTTGGCATTGGGCCCTTGGCAGTTGAACTGGCTGGCCACGTGGCCGGCGGGCATGTTGGGTTCCTGCTCCAGTTCGGCAACCGGATTGAGGATTTCCAGCCCCGAGCGGGTGAAGCGGACGATATCGAGTTTGTTCTGTTCTTCGCCAGTGAGGGCACCCACGACCATGGTGGTGAACCGCTCGAATTCCTGGTTGCCTTCGCCGCTGCCCATGTAGACGCCGAAGCGGGTCGGCTCCACATTGCTTTCATCCAGGCCGGCCATGGCCACGGCGGCTTTGGCGGCCCCGATGGCAAACCGGGTATGGCGGCCCTGGTACCTCCAGTGCTCGGGATCCTCGCCGGCCTGGGAGAGGTCCCAGTCGCGAACTTCGGCCGCGATCTGGGTGGGGAAATTTCGGGCATCGAAGATGCTGATGCGTCCCACGCCCGACTCGCCCGCCAGGATGCGTTTCCAAGCAGAATCGAGGCTGGCGCCCATTGGCATCACCCAACCCATTCCCGTTACGACAGCTCGTTTCCGCATGGTATGTCGACCCTGTAGGAATCGGCCGAGCCCGCCGCGCAACGGGGGGCGGCGGCTTCGGTCACCTGGCACACTTGCTCGATAGCCTAGTTGGTTGGTTGCATGACTGGTTTGATCGGACCGCGAGGTGCGCCTCGGCGGCCGATGTGGATTGGCCGCCGGGAGGTTACGCCGACGGGGCCTGGCCGGTGTTGCGGAAGAAAGCAGTGGCGGCGTCTTCCAGCCCCGGCGGCGGTTGCAGCCGGCTGCCGTCAGCGGCGCGCCCCACCTCGTAAACACCCAACAGGTTCATCATCGCCAGCAATTCGGCGGGGCCGAACAGTCGCCGGGTGCGCTCGGTCTGCAGGACGTTGGCGAAGAAGACCTCGACTTCGCCCTGCAATTTGCCGTCGATATGCGCCTGACCGACAACCTGCGCCCCATCTTCTTTAAGGTATTCCAGAACCGACGAGTAGACCAGGGTATCGCCGGGCCGGGGCAGGAAGTTGAACTTGGCCTTGTTGACCTTCGCCAGGATCATGTTGCTGGACAGGCCCTGGGCCTCAGCTACCAAAATCCCGCCCGTCTGCGCAAAACCTTCCACGATCAGCGAGGCCGGCATCACCGGGTAGCCGGGGAAGTGGTCGTGCAGATGGTCTTCCGCCAGCGAGATATTCTTGACCGCCTTGGCGCTGCGGCCGCTTTCAAATTCCAAAAAACGGTCAATCCAATACCACCGCATGGCAGTCCTACCTTCTGCTGTCCGTCCTAAGCGTGCAACGGTGCGATTGGTGCACCACGTTCCACGGGGCACGCGCCGCTGCACACTTGCCTTGGGGCAGGCCCGCGCTACCGGGGAGCCCTGATCCCCAGGCGCCGCACTTGGCCAGCCGCACCCGCTGCATCCCCGCGGGCGTGCCGAGTTCCATCCTCGGCCCGCTCGCTGGTTCCCCGGACCTCGTCAGGCCTAGGCGTTGATCTTCGATGCCACGTAGGAGCAGATGGTGTCCACCGTGAACAGCTTGGAGAACTCCTTGACCTCGGGGTTCTTTTCAAACTCGGACAGGTCGGCGAACGGCATCCGCTTGCGCAGTTCGTCCAGCCCCTGCTCGGTCAACCTGCCGTCCTGCACGTAGTTGGTGTCGGTCAGCAGGTTTTCGGGGAACAGTTCACCCCGGGGGATCTTGATGTCGAAGGTCTTTTCCAGCCGGAACACGATATCGAGGAAGTCGATCGATTCGGCGCCCAGATCGGTCGTCAGCGTGGCTTCGGGCGTAACCTCGTCGTCGTCCACGCTCAAGGCGTCGACAAGAATGGCTTGCACCTTCGAGAAGATTTCGGCTTTGTCCATGGGGGCAATACTCCCGCGTAATCAAAGTAGTAAATGATCTGGAACGCCTTGCTTGGTGTTATTCGGTGTCTCGCCGCCCGCGGCGCAATACCGCGAGGCTGCGGAAGGCTCGGCTCCAGCTGAACCTGCCGTGTTGTGCTTCCTGTGCCCTGTGGTCGCGCTGGCACTCAGGCGACCGCGAGAACCTGGCTCGACGGTCAGGTGGACTCCGTCGCAGGCCGAAGGATGCCGTACCACTGTCGCAACGACTGCTTGATGAATTCATCGCGCGCCGCCAACTGCGGGTCGGTATCGACAAGATTCGACGAGTGCAGCACCAGCCGCCCCGATACGGCCACCTTGTCGTCCAGCATTCCCTGCGCTTTGAATTTCGTCGTTGCCCCCTCACGTGAAGTGATGGTCGCCTGAATTCGCAGCATCTGGCCTGGATCAACGAAGTTTGCGTACTTGATTCCGCGGGCTTCTTCCAGCACCACGAGGCTGTGGGCGAAATCATCGGTCACGCGAACGAGCCATGCACAGGTCTGGATCAAGGCCTCCAACATCATCACGCCCGGCATGACCGGCGCGTTGGGGAAGTGGTCGGCCAGGTATTCTTCGGCCAGCGAAAGGCACTTGTGCGCCGTAATCGCCTTGCCAGGCTCGAGATCCACAATGCGATCGATCAGGGAGAACCGCATGGAACCCCAAGCTCCTTACCAATTTGAACTAAGCAATCTACCCGTTAAACTTTGCCCAAACAACAAACATCCAAATTTAAGGACAAACCGCCAGTGGGTGTATCGACAATTCCCGTAGATCCGTCCAGGCAATTTGGCACGACTTTTTGGCGGTAATGGCGTTTTGCGCCTTCCCCCTAGTCGGTTGCTATCGGTTGTTTGGTTAAAAGCATAAATGGGGCAAGTCCTTCCGACAATTCAGTCGTTGCCGAATTCCCACGGGACGCCCATTCCCCCAAGGTTACCTCACACTTTTTACCAGAGATGCCGTAACCGTCGCCGGACCGATCACGCGGCCTCCCTCCGAGCTATCCGCCCCTTCCTTCCGGGCAGCGTCGGCCCAGCAGTCGTTACCACGGTGGCCGAGCCCGCCGTCGCCTGAGTCTCCATTCATAAGCCAAGACGAATGGGTTCGCAGGCCGCCCCTCTCAGGCCGGCAATCAGCAGCTTGCCGCGCGGGCCAGCACGAAAGTGTGGACTGCCACATGGGCACGGACTGCGATTTCTTGAACCGCGGCCCCAACGGCGCGCCGTTTGAACACTGCTGATTTGGTCGCCAACCTTTTCATGCGCGGGGCAAAAAGGGTAAAACCACCGGCGCAGCCCCGACAGGGGGGGCGACGTGTTCCATCAACATCCTTTCCGCAATTGCGGGGCGATCAGCATGAGCAGCTGGATTCAACAGTTACTGGGCGACGAAGCAGATCAGCTCCTGAACCATCGTTGCCAAACCATCCCGGCCGAGCAATTGCACCTGCCCGGCCCCGACTTCATCGACCGCATCTTCTACCCGTCGGATCGCAGCCCGCGCGTGCTTAACAACCTCGCCCGGCTGTACAACTGCGGCCGGCTGGCGGGGACGGGTTACCTGTCAATCCTGCCGGTAGACCAGGGCATTGAGCACTCGGCCGGGGCATCGTTTGCCCCCAATCCTGAGTACTTCGATCCCGAGAACATCGTCCGCCTGGCGATCGAAGGTGGCTGCAACGCCGTGGCTTCCACCTTCGGTGTGTTGGGCGCGGTGGCGCGGAAATACGCCCATAAAATCCCGTTGGTGGTCAAGATCAACCACAACGAACTGCTCACGTACCCCAACAAGTACGACCAGGTGCTGTTCGGCACGGTGAAGCGGGCCTACGAGATGGGCGCGGCCGCGGTGGGAGCCACTATTTACTTCGGCTCGGAAGAATCGTCGCGGCAGATCGTCGAGGTGGCCCAGGCGTTTGATGCCGCGCACGAGTTGGGGCTGGCCACGATCCTGTGGTGCTACCTCCGCAATCCGGCGTTCAAGACCTCCACGGCCGATTACCACGTCGCAGCCGACCTCACCGGGCAAGCCAATCACCTGGGCGTGACCCTCCAGGCCGACATCATCAAGCAGAAACTGCCCGAGAACAACGGCGGCTACAACGCGATCAAGTTCGGCAAGACGTCGCCCCTGGTGTACGAAAAGTTGACCTCCGACCACCCCATCGACCTTTGCCGCTATCAGGTCGCCAATTGCTACATGGGCCGCATTGGCCTGATCAACTCGGGCGGCGCCAGCGCCGGCGAATCCGACCTGAAGCAGGCGGTGCAAACCGCGATCATCAACAAGAGGGCAGGCGGTATGGGGCTCATCAGCGGACGCAAAGCTTTCCAACGCCCCATGAAAGAAGGCTGCGAACTGCTGCACAAAATCCAGGACGTCTACCTGGACCAAGATGTGACCATCGCCTAGCGGCGGCCCTGGCAGGCTGCGCCCACGCGCGCACCGGGCCCTTGAACCGGCCTCGCGGCGGGTCCTTTGCACAAACAGGGCATCGTCGCGGCACTCACCATCGCCCACCCAAGGCGCCGCCTGCCGAAACAGGCGGGCGGCGCCCAGGGGGCGGATGGATCGAAAACTTCACCTGGGGAGGCCGAACCGGCGCCTAGTCGGGCTGCACCAGTCGCGACCGCATTGCGGCACCCTGCTGCGGCGAGGCAGCACGATTGTCCGAGGTTCCGGCCGCCGCCCGGGCAGCGTGCGGCCGTCCTCCTGCGGCACGGCCGGGTTGCGGCAACATGCTGCCGGGCCGCGCAACAGGGGTTGACCGCTGCGAGACCGAACTGCTACCGGACCGGGCAGCTTCTCTCGGCCTGCCGACTCGGGCCGGCGACTGGGCCGCACGGGTTTGTGGACGCGCGCCGCTACCAGGCCGCTGGGAGGCAGTTGTCGCCCCCTCGCGCCGAGGCTGCGCAGGCGGCTGCGGTTGGTTCGCAGCCCGCGAAGCGGCACGGCGCGGACCATCAGGCTGTTGGACGGAGCGCACCATCATCTCGTGCGTGACCGGGGCCGGGCGAGCCACGGCAGACCGAGCCGCGGTGCCCGTTCCCTGCGATCCGCACCAATAGCCCGCGGCGAAGATCGCTCCGGCCGCAACGGTGGCCGCGGCCAGTTGCGTTGCGAACGTCCACCGCCAGGGGGAATGTGCGACGGAGCGCCGACGGGGCGAAGCCGCTTCGACCATGGCCGAGTGCAGTCCCTTGAAGACCTGCGACTGGTCCTTGGACGGAATCCAAAATTTCCGGATCATGATGGTTCAGTCCACTCCTTCGATGTCGCGGTCGTACAGCGAATCGTCCGCGCCCACAAAACCTAACCGCCGCTGCACGAAGTTGGCGAGATCGGCGTCGGTCCAGTAGCTGGGCAAAGTGGCGACATCCAACTCGTTTTCGTTCCAACGGAACTTCTTCACGTGCCCGTCGGCGAACGAAACGTGTGCCACGTCGCCCACGTGGCGGTAGTGGATGGTGGGATTGCCGGTGCTGGGCGGGTCCAGCGACCAGTTCTCGGTGAGCCCCGGAGTAAAGTCCGAGTTGTACCCCCGGGCGGAATCGGCAAAGACGATGGTCTTGGCCGTGGCCTTCACGCTGGCCAGGGCATACGAGGGCGGCGGCACCATTTCGCCCGTCTCCGGGTGCGTGGTGCCCGGCTTATGCACGCCGACCCAGTTGTATTGGGCGTCGTATTCGATGGACGTGCCGGGGCCAAGGTAGCTGGCGTTGTAGCCAAAGGCCGAGGTCAACGTTTCAAATCGCGACTCGGTAATGGCGCTGAGGCCAAAGTCGGGATCCTGGAAGACCTCCGCGTCGTGTTCCAGGTACGGCATCAGCAGGCCGCCGTCGAAGTCCAACTGCGGCGGGTTCACGCCGTCGTCAATCACCGTGGCGAACCAGTACTTCTGGATGTGGGGGCGGGCCGGATCCCACAGCAGCCAGGGCATCATGTCGCCCTGGATTTCGCCGTATTGAATCCAAGCCATCGTCAATTGCCGCAGGTTGCTGCTGGCAATAGTGCTCCGGGCCGACGCCCGGGCGGAGTTGATGGCGGGGATGATCAGAGCGGCCAACAATGCGATGATCGCGATGACAACCAGCATCTCGACCAGGGTGAAAGCGCGTCGTGCCTTCATCGTTGCGGGTCCTTTCCTGCAAGGATCGTGAGGGAAAAATCGCACGGGTAGATCCTTGCACAGACCCGCACGATTCCAGTCTCGTGGAAACGTGGTATCGCATTTTGGGGATCGGACTTTCACCGCACCGGACGTGTCCTGGAATTGCACCAGAGTTCACCCAAAAAATTGATTCGGCCGCTCAATCTCCTTTCATGCCTGAACGTGCTCGCGGCCCGCCTGAGCGCAAGGCCAACCGCGGCTGGGATTGCTTTCCACCGCTCTCCACTGCACTGGCAACATGCCAGCGTCCAGCGCGGCTTGGCCGCGGCGAGCGGTGCGATTTGAGAGTGAAGCCAGATGACTGTGGGCGGCCACAGCCGCCGCCAGTGGGAGCCAAATATCGGCCAATGCCGCATGACCGTCAATGGGCTCTAAGCAAGTATCGCGCAAGGCCGCACGCCCGCGTGAGTTGGAACGAGCCGCTGTCGCCGTTCACTCCAGCAGCACACTGAGAAACAAGTGATTCACCCGAAACTCTCATAAGCCCTGGCACAGAAACCTGGGGCAGGCCAGCGCCGATGACCGTTCGTGCGCGCACAACTCCCTGTAGAAGCGCACGGCGCACAGTACAGAGGGGCTACAGCTTACTTGGCCGGCTCATAGCCGGGGGCGGCAAAGAACGAAAGCAACTGCTTGCCGTCTTCGATGTTCCAGATACGGATTTCGCCATCGAACGTGCCGGTCGCCAGCCGCTTGCTCTCCGGATGCACGGCCAAGGCATATACAAAGTCGCCGTGACCGCCGTAGGTGCGGACGGCCTTGCGGTCGGCAACCTGGAACTGCCGGGCCGATTTGTCAGCCGAGCAGGCAAACACCTGGCCATCGACCACGTGGACTTCGTGAACCTCGCCACCAAAGCCGCCGATCTCGGCAACCTTCTTCCCATCGGCCGGGTTCCACACCTGGATCTTGCGGTCGTGGCCGGCCGTCAGCACCTGCTTGCCATCGGGGCTGAACGCCACGGAATACACCGTGTTGCCATGGCCGTTGAACGTGGCTTGCGATTCGCCGGATTCGACCGCGAACACCTTGGAGGTCTTGTCGCGACTCGCCGAGGCCAGGAATTTGCCGTCGGGGCTGAAAGCCACGCCCAGCACCCAATCAGCATGATCTTCGATCAACCGCTCTTGGGCTCCGGTGGCGACATCGAAGATGCGGATCGAACGGTCGGCGGCTGAAGCGGCCAGCTTGGTGCCATCGGGATTGAACGTCACGTCGAACGCCACGTCGTCCATGGCGCCGAGAAATTTCACCAGCTTGCCGGTGCCGGCTTCGAGCAACACGACTTCGCCCAACTGGCCCGGCGTCCCACTGGCCACGGCCAGCAAGTTCCCGTTGGGGCTGTACTGCAAGCCGTAGGTTCGCTGCGCCACGCCGCTGATCCGCCGCAGCAGTTTGCCATCGGCCGGATTCCAAACCGTGATCTCGTTGTAGCCCGCGGCGGCCAGTTCCTTGCCATCGGCACTGAAGGCCAGGGCCGTCACCGGCAGCGTGGCCGGATACGTTTCGGGAGCCGGGTCATACTTGCGGGGAACAATCGAAGACAGCGCCGCCTTGGGATCCTCGGCGTCGTACTTGGCCCCTTCCTCAATCCAGCGGCGGATCAAGTCGATCTGTGCCTGGGGTAGTCGCTCGCCTTCCTTGGGCATCCAGCTATCCTTGTCGGTTTCCGAAACGAGCCGCAACAATTCGCTGTCGTCAACATCCTTGGGCGTTACCGGGGCCAGCGTGCTGTCGCCCGGCGACATCAGCGCTTCAAAATGATGCAATTGGTAACCACCCTGCGGTTGCGTGGCACCGTGGCAAGCCACGCACTTTTCCAGCAGAATCGGCGCGATGTCCTTGGCGAAGCTGACCGGCTGTTTGTCCGCCGCTTGCTTCTCGTCAGCCTTGGTGTTGTCTTGATTGGCCGAATCGTCGGCATGCAAAGCCACGGCGGCTGAGAACAGAAACGCCACGGCGGCACACGCCACGAAAAGATGCTTCGCGGGAGACATGACGGATGACCTCTGCACGGTAGGCGGGCCAGGTTCTACGATGGAACCTGGTCCCATGAAGGGCAGGATACGTTCGAGGCAGGAGGGCCGCACCGGGCCCCAGCGCGCCGCCCATCCAGGCAGCGTTCCCGCTAAAGTATGCCTTGCCTGCGCATCCGATGCAACGATCCACAAGGTACGAGGAGCGTCACGGCAGGCCGAAACGGAAGGCTGGATTTCGGCACGCGCGGCCGACAAAAAAGCGCCGCCCGTGTTCCAGGCGGCGCTTCGAGATGTTGCATCGTTCTTTCAGCGCCGCGTCAGCCGGCGCGCCGCAAGCGCATGCCAGTGATCCCCTGATCGGGCACCGCGCGTTCTGGCGACCAAGGCTTGGGAGCCGCGGCGGCCGTTCGCTCAAACCGGCTTGCTCTGGAGGGCTGGCCGCCCGATCACACCAGTTCCTGAATGGGGCTGAGGTAATCGAGCAGGTACTGCGGACGCCCGGCCGGGTCGACAAACTGCGTGCCGGCCAGGTTAATGCCAAAGTTGTGATACAGCGTGGCGTGGACTTCCTGATAATCCACCGGGCGCGAGTCGGCCGTTTCCGCATTGCGGGTGCTGCTGCCGATCACCTGACCAGTCCGCATCCCACCGCCTGCCAGAAATGCGGTGGAGAGCTTGGGCCAGTGATCGCGGCCGGCGCGGTTGTTCACGCGCGGAGTGCGCCCGAACTCGCCCCACATCACCACGGAAACGTCTTCCAGCATGCCGCGGGCGTAGAGGTCTTCCAACAGCGCGCTCATGGCCTGGTCCATCTGCGGCAGGTTGCGTTCGCGCAGCGTCTTGAAGTTGTTGCTGTGCGTATCCCAACCGCCAAACGCATTGAGCGTCACCACGCGGACCCCGGCTTCGATCAGCCGCCGGGCGGTGAGCAACTGCGCGCCCCCGCGGCCGTAGCGTTCCACCTCGCGGGGATCGGCCTTCTTCAAGTCGAGGGCGTCGGCAACGCGGCCCGAGGTGACGACGTCGATGGCCGTTTGGGTGAAGCTATCGAGCGCGTCCATTTGGCCGCTGGCGTCGATGTCGCGGCGCAACTGGTCCAGTTCGCCCAGCAGCGATTGCCGTTCGGCAAGACGTTCGACCGTCAGGCTGCGATGAAGCGACAGGTTGGCCAGCCCAGCGCCGCCGCCCCGCGGGGAGAATGGCTGATACTGGGCGCCCAGGTAGCCGGGATTGCCGCCGTTGTACGACACGAAGGCCGGCGCCCCGTTCTTGGAACCCTTGAGTTTCCAGATCACGCTCCCGATGGATGGGCGCCCGCCTAGCGAAGCCAGCGACCGTTCGTTGTAACCGCTGTGCGTCTGGTAGTTGCTGTGCCCCGCGTTGGAGCCGACCAGCGAACGAATGACGGCGAACTTGTCGGCCAACTGGGCCAATTGGGGCAAGTGCTCGCAGATTTCCATGCCCGACACGTTGGTGGCGATCGGCATGAATTCGCCGCGGAACTCGGCGGGCGCTTTGGGCTTGAGGTCGAACAGATCCTGGTGACTGGGCCCGCCCCCCAGGTGAATGTTGATCAGCGCCTTGTGCGAATTGCCGATTCCGGCGGCGGCCTCTGCCCGAAGCAGATCGGCCAAGGTCAAACCGCCGATTCCCAAAGCTCCCAACTTGAGGAAGCTCCGCCGGGAAAAGCCGTCGCAATAGCGTGTGCTGCCAGAACCCTGGATCGTCAACATGGTCGGACCCTCCAAAGCGAGGGAGGAACGGATGCAGGCGCAGCCAACAGCAAGGGCGGCAGTGAGGGACATTTCCGGACTTACCGGCCCCGCTTGCCGTATTTGGTTGCGACCAGTTACGAAACACGCAGATATGCCCCCCTCAATGTGACGGCTTCACCCCCACAAATCAACGGAATTTTATGAAGCCATGTTGGTACACAATCGAAATGTCCAGGGCTACCGGTCGCGGAGAACGAGTGTGGGGTGGCACGGTGCCTTGCGGTGTAGGGGTTTACGGCATGGTGGCTGGCTGGGTGGCCACCGACTCCCGGGCTGCCGCCTGGCCTGATATGCTCAGTGGCCGTAGCCATGTTTCCGAATCCTGTTCCCGCGATCCCCGCACCCAAGGCACGCTCCCCAGCCATGAACGGCCAACATGCAAACGCCGCCGGGGCTGATCGCGCGGCTGGCCGAGTCGCCCAGACGCTAGCGCTGCTGGCGGCGGGGCTAGGGGCAATCTGGGCCGGACCGGCCTGCGGTGACGATGCCGCGCGAGCGCTTCAAGTCCAGGCGACCAAGGGAGCCGAGGTGCGTTTGGTCCCCTCCGCCGAAGGTACCTGCTGCGAGATTTCCAGTGCCGAAGGCATCGGCCACTTTACCCTTGCCAATTCGGCCGCCGATTGGCCCAGCCCACTGGTACTGCGTCTGCGGCTCAAGGGAATGGAATCATTAACGCTGGCCGCCGGTCCACGCCGCCTGCACGTATCGCTCACCAGCAGTAGTCCCCATCGTCTGCTGGTCGAGTACACACGTGACACGCCCGATCCCGATGGCCAGGACGGTGCTGGCGGTTCGTCCGCCCCGGCCGCGCAAGCGATTGCCGCCGATTCCGCCCTCTGGCCCCAGGTTCAGGTGATGGATCGACATGGCCGGGCTGTCCAACTGCGGCTTCCCCCCGAAGGCGGCTGGATCGAGATCACAGTACCGAGCAAGCTGCTGGGCGATGCTTCCTCGCTCCAAGTTGCCTGGGTGGATTTTCATCGCGGCTGAACGCGGCCACGGCCCACAAACTTTTTTGCTACCAGGAGTTAGTCCCCGTTGACGACGCCTTCCCCTCGCTCCTCGGACCCCCCGGGTTCAGCCGCCCAGCAGGCATCGGCCGATCCTGTAAGCCGTGTGCAAACAGCTGTGCCGGGCGAGCAACCACCGGCAGACCATGTGAACGTGGCACGGCGGTTGGACATTGTGGCCGCCGAGAATCCCCAGGGCATTGCGATCGTGATGCCGGGCCGGCAGCGACATGGGAAATTCGCCGTTCAGCGTTACACATTCGCCCAGCTTGCCCAGGACAGTACCGATATCGCCTTGGGCTTAAGGGAATTGGGCGTGCAACCCGGCCAACGGCTTGCGCTGCTGGTGCGGCCGGGATTCGACTTTGTTTCCCTCGTCTTCGCGCTACTGAAAGCCGGGGCCGTATCGATCCTGATCGACCCAGGCATGGGACGCCGCCGGTTGCTGCGCTGCCTGGACGAAGTCGAGCCCGAGGGTTTCATCGCCATTCCCATCGTGCAGGCGATTCGCAGGTTGCTGGGCCGGCGGTATCGCACGGCGCGGACAAATGTCACCGTGGGGCCCTCGGGGCCCTGGGGAGGAAACACCCTGGCCAAGGTACGCGCGCGGGGAAAGGCGGCGAACCAAACCGGCACTCCTTTCCTTTACCCGGCCGGCGGCGACGATCCGGCCTCGATCATCTTCACCACCGGCAGTACTGGCCCTCCCAAGGGGGTGCTGTACCGGCACCGGCAATTCGATCGCCAGGTTGAAGAGATTCGCGATGCCTACGGTATCCGCCCCGGCGAGATCGACATTTCGTGCTTTCCGCTCTTTGCGCTGTTCAACTCGGCAATGGGCGTGACGACCGTTTTCCCTCGCATGGATTTTTCCAGACCAGCCAAGGCCTCGCCAGCGCATCTCGTGGCACTGGCCAACCAATTAGAAGCGACCCAATCGTTCGCCTCGCCTGCCGTGTGGCGGAACGTGGCCGCATGGTGCGAAGCGGGGGCATCGGGCGAAGCGGGGGCATCGGGCGAAGCGGGGGTATCGGGCGAAGCGGGGGCAACATCCCGGCTTGCCGGCACCGCCGCCGGGGAAGGCCAGCGGCGGTTGACAACCCTGCGCCGCGTGCTTTCGGCCGGGGCGCCGGTATCGGCCGAAATCCTGAGGTCGATGCGAAAGGCCTTGCCCGAGAACGCCACGATGCACACGCCCTACGGGGCCACCGAGGCTTTGCCGGTCGCCACGATCGAGGCTAGCGAGGTACTGGGCGAAACGGCGGCCCAAACCGTTCAAGGCGCCGGCGTGTGCGTCGGGCGGCGATTCCCGGGCATCCGCTGGAAAGTCATCCGGATCGTGGACGGACCGATCGCCACCTTGGACGACGCCGAGGAACTGCCCCAGGGCATCATCGGCGAACTCATCGTGCAAGGGGATGTGGTCACGCAGGCTTACGTCAATCGGGCCGACGCCAACCGCAGGGGTAAGATCGCTCCTGGCCGCAACGATCCCTCCACCGCCCTGTGGCACCGAATGGGCGATGTGGGTTACCTGGACGGCCCGACCGAAGATCCCTCGGCCCGGTTCTGGTTCTGCGGCCGGCTTGCCCACCGGGTAACGGCGGTGCGGGGCGACCTGTTCACCATTCCTTGCGAAGCCATCTTTAACGCCCATCCGGAAGTGGCGCGCACCGCGCTGGTGGGCGTCGGACCGGCAGGCCAGCAGCAACCGGTCCTGGTGGTCGAACCTCGGCGGGACCGTTATCCGCGAACCGCCGCGGCACGCAACGCCCTGTTCGAGCAATTACGGGAGCTTGGCGCAAAGCATCCCCTCACCGCAGGCATCGACACCTTCCTGCTGCACCGGCAGTTTCCGGTGGACATCCGGCATAACGCCAAGATTTTCCGCGAGAAACTGGCCGTCTGGGCAGCAAGACAACTGCGCTCGGTGTAATCCAAGGGAGGGGCCGCATGCCGCCCCCCCTCCACGGGGCAGCAACCAATCAACAACCGTTGCTCTGTCGCGCCAGACATCGCATAATCGGGGGGGCACCCATTGCTTCTACCCCGCCTTCGACTCCCACCTTCTCAGCGCCATGCCGAAGATTGCAAACCTTGTGCGGTACATGATGGCCCTGGCCTTGGCGATGCTGCCTCAGTCCGGCCCGGCTTGGGCTGATGCAACGGGCTCGCACGGCAGCACCGGCCCTGCCGCCGTTAACCAGCCGGTTTCATTTCGCAACGAAGTGATGGCCGTGCTATCCAAGTCGGGCTGCAACCTGGGCATCTGCCACGGCAACCAGAACGGTAAGGGTGGGTTCCGGCTTTCGCTGCGCGGCGAATGGCCGGAGACCGATTACCGCACGCTCACCCGGGAGTTTGATTCGCGGCGCGTCGATCGCGTTCATCCTGAGCAGAGCCTGCTGCTGAAAAAGCCCACCATGCAACTGGCTCACGAAGGCGGCCGAAGGCTGCACTTGGGAAGCCGCCCGTATGAGATTCTGCGACGGTGGATCGAGGCGGGAATGCCGGACGATGGCGATACGGCCCCCGCCCCTGTGGCCCTGGAAATTTCGCCCCGGCGGCAAGTCTTGTACGCCCCCGCGGACGAAGTGCAGCTAACGGTTGAAGCCGTCTTTGCCGACGGCAGCCGCCGCGACATTGCAGACCTGGCGGTGTATGAACCCGTCAACGAAGCCATGGTGGACATCTCAGAAAGGGGGCTCGTGCGGCGCGCGGCAGCCGGTGAAACGGTGATCCTCGTTCGGTACCTGCACTTACAGGTTCCCGTCACGGTGGCATTTGTAGACGATCGCCCTGAGATAGCCGCCGAGTTGCCGCCGGTGCGTAACGAGATCGATCGCCACATCTTCGCCAAGCTGGCCGAGTTGCGGCTCCCGGCCGCGGAAGTCAGCAGCGATAGCGAATTCGTTCGCCGCATTTATCTCGATCTGCTCGGCAGGCTCCCCACCCCCGATGAGGCCAGGGCGTTCGTTGCCAATGCTGATCCGGACAAACGCGACCAGCTCATCGACACGTTGCTTGGCCGGCCCGAGTACGCCGAGCATTGGGCACTCAAATGGTCGGACCTGCTGCGCAACGAAGAAAGAGTGCTCGACCGCAAGGGCGTGCAGAATTTCCACCACTGGATTCGCCGCAGCTTTGCCGAAGGAAAGCCGATCAATCAATTTGCCCGTGAACTGATCGCCGCCCGCGGCAGTACCTACACGCATCCGCCGGCCAATTGGTATCGGGCGAATCGCGATGCCATCAGCCGCGCTGAAGCGACCGCGCAGGTGTTTCTCGGCGTGCGGCTGCAATGTGCCAAGTGCCACAGCCACCCGTTCGACCATTGGACGCAAGACGACTATTACAATTGGGCCGCGGTGTTCGCCCAGGTGGATTACAAGATTCTTGAGAACAACCGCCGCGACCGCAACGACACGCACGAGTTCAACGGCGAACAGATCGTGTGGATGTCGGCCAAGAGCAAAGTCACCAATGCCCGAACCGGCCAACCGGCCATTCCGCAGTTTCTGGGCGGCGAAGTGTTGGCCGATCCCGAGGCCGATCGCCTGCTCGCGCTGGCGGACTGGATTGCCAATGACAATCGCCGCTTCGCCGTAGTGCAAGCCAACCGCATCTGGGCGCAACTGCTGGGGCGGGGCCTGGTGGAACCGGTTGACGATTTCCGCGCCACCAACCCAGCCTCGCACCCGGAACTGCTGGATCACCTGGCCGACGAACTCGTCGCCAGCAACTACGACGTGCGGCACCTGATTCGCCTGATCCTGCAATCGACGACCTACCAGCTTTCAACCCGTGTCAGCGATCCGGCCAGCATGGCCGACGAGCGCAATTTCACTCGGGCGGTTGAACTGCGGCTCCCCGCCGAACAACTGCTGGATGCCATCTGCCAGGTGCTCGATGCGCCGGTCCGGTTCAACGGCTACCCTGCCGGGGTTCGCGCGGTGGAAATTCCCGGTGTGCAGGCCGTTCGCAGGCGCGATGCCCGCAACGCCCCGGCGGAACAGTTCCTGCTGCTCTTTGGCAAGCCTCCACGGCTCTTAACCTGCGAGTGCGAACGATCGCAAGAATCCACGTTGAACCAGACGTTCCAACTGGTCAGCGGCCCGTTGATGAACGAGTTGCTCACGCGCGACGACAACCGCCTGGGCCGAGTGTTAACCGATGGTACCCCGCCGGCCAAGGCCATTGACGAGCTATTCTGGGCCGCCCTCAGTCGGCCTCCCAGCGACGAGGAGCTGCGGCAACTGGAAACCTACCTGAGCCAGGCGACCGACCCGCGGCAGGCGCTGGAGGATATCGCCTGGGGCCTGTTGAATTCACGCGAGTTCTTGTTTCGGCGATAATAAACCCAGGCAGGAAGTGAAAATGATTGGCGCCTGTGCAGCGAAGAATGCCTGCTTCCTTTCACGCCGATCCGCCTGACTGCCGCGGATTGTGCTGAAAAACGGAAGATTCTCGGCACGGATCGTTCGGCAACCGAACATTGGCGGCGCAATAATCGACTTAGCGCCGTTTGCCCAGCGACAAGCAAAGATCCCCCCCACAGCCATGGCAACCGAAACTCTAATCACAGCAAAGCAGTTCAGCCAGATGCCCGATAACGGCGTCCCGCGCGAACTGGTGCGGGGCGAGGTGGTGGAGATGAACGTACCGGGGTTTCGGCATGGTGAAATCTGCGCAGAGATCGCCGGGGTCTTGCGTGAGTTTGTGAAGCCTCGAAAGTTGGGACGGGTCACCACCAACGATTCAGGCATCATCACCGCGCGAAACCCGGACTCGGTCCGCGGGGCCGACGTGGCCTTTTACAGTTTCGACCGCATCCCGGCCGATCAGCAGCCCGCCCGTTATCCCGACCGCTCGCCCGAACTGGTATTCGAGGTTCTATTGCCCGACGACCGCTGGCCGTACATGCT
Source organism: uncultured Pirellulales bacterium (assembly GCA_964511065.1). Lineage (GTDB taxonomy): Bacteria > Planctomycetota > Planctomycetia > Pirellulales > S012-138 > CALBRZ01. The sequence goes on from CAZEEG010000024.1 coordinate 53,603, forward strand.
GGCCAAGGTGGCCGAGTACCTCGGCGCCGATGTGCAGACGGTGTGCGTGGTCGATCCGGCAGGGCAAACCATCTCTGTCTACACGGCGGACCAGGCTCCGCGCATCCTGACCGCCGCAGAATCGCTGGAACTACCTGCGATTCTGCCGGGCTTCCAGGCGCGCGTGGCCGACCTGCTGGCCCAATGATCGTTGGCCATCATCCGCGGTGAAGGTACTCCTGAGGAAGCAGCAACCATGACACACCTTTCCAAGGCTTCTGATTGGGCAACTCCTGGCCGGCAGCAGCCCGGGCTTTCCCGCCGTGCGGCCTTGAAGATTGGCGGGGCAGGCATGCTGGGGCTGAACATGGCAGGCGTGCTCGCCGCCCAAGACCGCCAGGCAAGCGGCCCGCCGCCCAAGGCCCGCTCGGTTATCTTCCTCTACCAGTTCGGCGGCCCCACGCATATTGATACGTTCGACCTCAAGCCAAACGCGCCCGAAGGAATCCGCGGCCCGTTTGATTCCATTGCGACCGCCGTACCGGGCGTGCGGGTGTGCGAGCATCTGCCGCGCGTGGCCAAGGTTCTCGACAAGGTGTGCCAGATCCGGTCGATGCACCACGAGATGAAGAACCACAACTCGGCATCGTACTACGCGCTGACCGGGCATGCGCCGCCGGTAGACGACATCCGCCTCCGCGATTCGTTGGAGTTGTTTCCCGCCTACGGCTCGGTCGTCGATCGGCTCGCCCCCAACCGGTCTGCCATGCCCACCTTTGTGGCCTTCCCGCACGTGATCCGCGACGGCGCCATCACGCCCGGCCAACATGCGAGTTTCCTGGGCAAGCGGCACGACCCGCTGCTCATTACCGAAGACCCCAACAGCGACAACTTCCGCCTGCCCGAGCTGAGCCTGCCGCAGAACCTGTCGGTCGATCGGTTGCACAACCGCCGGGCGATCCAGCAATTGATCGACGGCAAGCTGGCCCAGCTGGAAAGCACCGGCCCTTCCGCCGGCATCTCGGCCTACTACGACCGGGCCATGGAAATGCTGGCTTCAGAACGTGTTCGCAACGCCTTCGATCTTTCGCAAGAACCTGAAAAGGTCCGCGAAGCCTACGGCCGTACCACCTACGGCCAAAGCTGCCTGCTCGCCCGGCGACTGGTCGAAGCCGGCGTCAAATTCATCAACGTCTATTTTGCTGCCAACATCGGCGGGCAAAGCACAACCTCCGGCGGCTGGGATACCCACGGTTTCAACAACACGCGGATGTATCCCATCATCGAGAAATATCACCTGCCGATGACCGAGCAGACCCTGCCCACCCTGCTCAACGACCTGGACGACCGCGGCCTGCTCGACGAAACGCTGGTGGTCTGGATGGGCGAGTTCGGCCGCACGCCCAAGATCAACGCGAACGTCAGCCGCGACCACTGGCCGCAGTGTTACACGGTGTTGCTGGCCGGCGGCGGCGTGAAGCGCGGATACGTCCACGGCGCTTCAGACCGCAATGCGGCTTATCCCGATCGCGACGGCGTCCGGCCGGAAGACCTCACGGCCACCATGTTCCATCTCCTGGGGATGGACTATCGGGCGGAGGTGTACGACGCAGGCAACCGCCCGCTGCCGATCGCCCCGGGACGCCCCATTGATGAAATTTTGATATAGGGAGCAGACCATCCATTCCGGCAACTGCCAGAGGGGGGATGGCCCGCAGGGTCCCTTCCACCGGCCGGTTGCGTGAGAATGACGCTGCTATCCACGGCGCGCGGGCAAGGCTGGCACGCCAGTGACATGCGGCCCAAACGTGCAAGGCAACAGTGACTCCCAGCCCTGTTTGAAAGAGGAATGACATGCTCGGTCGATCCGGTGGCCGCGTGCCGGCCGTCCCCATCTCGCGGCGCGAAGTACTGCAGTTGGGAGGCGCCGGGGCGCTGGGGCTGGGACTAGGCAACGTGCTGCATGCCAGCGGTGCCAATGAGCCGACATCGGCGGTCTCCGAGGCTCCCGCCAAGGCGTGCATCTTTGTGTTCCTGTTCGGTTCGCCGCCGCAGCACGAGACATTCGATCCCAAGCCGGATGCGCCCCGCGAGATCCAGGGAGAGATGGGCGCGATCGATACCTCGCTGCCTGGCCTGCGCATCTGCGAAGGACTGCCGCGGATCGCCCAAGTGGCCGACCGCCTGACGGTGGTCCGCTCCATGAGCCACAACTACCCGCTGCACTGCTGCGCATACGTGATGAGCGGGATGCCGACCTACAGCGTTCCGCTGGAGACGCAGCCGCGGTCGCCACAGCACTGGCCGTTCATGGGTTCCGTGGTGGATTACCTGGATGGCTTGCGTACCGGCGTCCGCTCACCGGCGATGCCGCGCAATATTGGTTTGCCCTGGCGTTTCTGTTCGCGCGGCAGTTCGCCCAACCAGGCCGGCCCCTATGCGGCGTTCCTGGGCAGCGGCTTTGATCCATTCTGGACCGATTTCGATGGCACCGGCACCAAGGTCGTTCCCAAGCTGTCCGCCTCGCAAACCGTGGAAGTCCGCGATCCGCACGCTGGCATCGAGCCAGAAGCCCGATTCCTGCTCGGCTCCGGTTGCACGCTGCCAGAGAATATCTCCGGCGACCGGTTCCATGCCCGGCGGCGTCTGCTTTCCGATGTCGATGCCGCCTACCCCAACCTGGACCGGCTGAATGCCGTCGCCGAGTACCAGGATCATCAACACCGGGCCTTTTCACTGATCGGTTCCAACCGGATGCGGGCGGCCCTGGACGTACATCGCGAGAAACCCGCCCTGCGTGAACGATACGGAATGACGCTGTTTGGGCAATCGTGCCTGGCGGCCCGGCGACTGGTGGAAGAGGGCGCGCGATTCGTGACGGTATTCTGGGATCCCTTTGGTCCGCATGGCGCGTCGGTCTGGGACACACACGCCAACCATTACCCGCGGCTCAAAGAGTATCTGCTGCCGGTTTTTGACCAGGGGTTCGCGGCCCTGATCGAAGACCTCGATGAACGCGGCCTGCTCGACGAAACCCTGGTCGTTTGCACCAGCGAACACGGCCGAACGCCGCAGATCGACTCCAAGCCCGTCGGAGCGGCCCGCCACCACTGGTCGAAGGCATACTCCACGGTATTTGCCGGTGGAGGGATTGCGCGAGGCCGGGTTGTTGGCCGAACCGACTCCATTGGCGGCGAGGTTGCCGATACGCCGATTTCGCCCAAGGACATGCAGGCCACAATCTACCGGCAGTTGGGATACCACGAGGATACGACCATGCGCGATCGCCAGGGCCGCCCCCTCCCGATCGCCGGCGACGGCCGCTTCCGCCCTGAACTGATCGGCTAGGATTCACCTGCCTGTGCGGCATGCCGCCGTTCCCCTCAAACTGTGCGAGTGCGTCATGATCCACAGGTTTGGCAAACCATGGTTGGCTTCTCTGGTCGTGGTGGTGTGGCCGTTGGCAACGGTCATCGCGTGCCTGACCAGCGGGGCGACGGCAACAGCCCAGGACGCGCAGCCGCGGGGGGAAACGCCGCTGCTTAGCGAGGCATTCGACCAAATCCAGGATGGCACCGCCATCGACGGCGTCGAATCCTGGCAGGCGTTCCGCGGATTCAATGGCCCGCCGCCGGCGGCCATCGTGCGCGAAGGCCTGGGCCGCAACCGCTCGCACGCCCTGACCTTTGCTCACTCCGCCGAGTTCCGCTCCGATGTCTGGGGCGTCAAGCGGCAACTGGCTCAGCCGCTCTCCCAAGGCGTGGTTTGGATCGAGTGCTTCGTTCATCCGCCGGCCGAATGGACCGGCGGGGTGTACTTTGACGCCAGGGCAGGGCGGGAAACGGCGGCCCGTGTCGCCGGCATCCGCCACCAGCCCAAGGATGCCCCCAAGCCGGTGCTCCAGTTTCATGCTTCCTGGAGCAGGCCATACTGGCGGCTATATCGCGAACTGCCGCTCCAAGACGCTTGGTACCGTTTGACGATGCGGCTGGATCTTGATTCCGGCACGTATGCCGCCTGGGTGGACGATACGTCGCTTGGCGAAGAACTGCCGCTCTGCACAAGTGAGCCCATCGACCACGTTTTCATTGGCTTGGGTGGCACGGCCGAAAGCCCAGCCCGCTTGGACGATTTGCGCATCACGCGGCAAGCGCCCGCCGGGCGCACCATGCGGCCTCTGCTTCCCAAGCCCGAGGCTGGACTGCAATTCCGGATGGCCGTGATTGGCGATCCGCAGCTTGGATTTGGCGGCTACGATGCTGACATGGCACGGTTCGCCCAGGCGGTCGAGCAGGTAAACCGCTCGGGTGCCGAGTTGACGCTCATCATGGGCGACATGGTTCACGATAACGACGACGAACAGTCGTATCGCGATCTGAAAACGCTGGCGGGCAAGCTCAAATCGCCCGCCTATTACGTCCGCGGCAACCACGAACAGCTATCGCTCTATCAAAAGCATTTTCATCCTCAGGCCGATTTCGCGTTCACGCACCAGGGATGGCGGTTTGTCTTTCTCGACGCCATCGGCAACCAGGTCGGCTTGAGCGATGAGCAGCTTCAGTTGGTGGAAAAAGAGTTCGGCGAAGCCACCCAGCGCGGCGAAGAAATCGTGCTCTGCCTCCACGTATCGCCATGGCAGGATAACGACCGGGGGCGCGGCCCGTACAACCAGATCGGCCCCGGCCGCGACGCGCTGATCGAGTTGCTCCACAAGCACCAGGTGCTGCTTTGCCTGAGCGGGCATTACCACCGCGGCCTGTGGCATCACCAGGAAAAGCAGACCCATTACATGGTCTTCGGCGGGACGGCGCAGGTCCGGTTCGGCTGGCTCGGCTGGTGCCTGTTCGACGTCTATGCCGATCGGATCGTCGTCCACGAAAAGCCGCTGCACTTCGGCTACGTGCGAGCGGAGGATGAGGCTTTTTACAATGCCAACTACAGCACCTGGGTGACCTATAAAAACGCGCAGAAACAACACCCATACCTCCAGCACGGTCCGCTGGTGATTCGCCGCAACGCCGGCACCAAGGCAGCGCCGTGAAAAGCGGGCCCGGCTCCCGGGAGCTAGGTGCTCGCCATCGGGCAACTGGGGTCGTGGAGCACTAACAGGCATCCATCTTTGAATGCGCCGCGGGCATCGCCAGCGTGAATGGACAGCGAGGCGGCATCGAACGAAGCGAGGAAACGAGCATCGTGCTTGGATTCGATGCGTGACCTGGCTGAAACGGCATCAAACTGCGAGAATCACCATTGCCGGAGATTGGTTGCCTGGTGCCACGAGGGCAACGTCAAGTGACAAACGTACGCTTGAAATGTGGTTGAGGTCAATGAAACCGGGGCTGTATGAGCAACTATTGACCTTGGCCATTCAGAAGGATTTGAAGGCGCTCGCCGACCCGCGGCTCTTTACGGTTGCTCAAGTTGATGCAGAAGATGCCCATACGGCCATTGCTCAGTTCCTTGAGCACGTTGTGGCGAGTGGGCTGGCAACATTTCGAGGATCCGAAGCTGCGGAGCGACAGCAGCGGCTTGTTCAACGGATTATCGCAACCTTGGCTGAAGAACTCGGTCAAGACTGGTCAAGCCGTTTGAGCATCGCCACGCCCCTGCATCGCTTGTTGGCGATTCACGCCCAGCCCTCAGAATCACCCCCGGAGCGCCCCGACACACCGCTGGCGCGTTCTGCCCTGCTAACGGGCACACGGCTCGACCCCAGCTTGGGCAGCCAATTGCGAAAAGAGATCGCCACCGCGGATCGGGTAGACATCCTCTGCTCATTTATTCGTTGGAGCGGTCTCAGGATTCTGCTGGATGATCTGCGTCAACTGACCGCGAGGAAAGATGCTGCTGGCCCAAGGCTGCGCGTAATCACAACCAGCTACATGGGGGCGACCGATCCAAAAGCGATCGAAGCGTTAAGTGAATTGCCCAATACGGAGATTCGGGTTAGCTACGATACGCG
>CAZEEG010000025.1:0-7524 GCA_964511065.1 uncultured Pirellulales bacterium
CACTAGGTGCCGGAGGAATTTCCCTGCTGGTCGTTGCCGGCCATTACGGCCGAGCCAGCGACCTCTACCGACTGCTGCGAACTGGTGTTCGTGGCCGTTGCGGTACCGGTGGTTGCCGTAGCCGTAGCCAGCCCTAACCGCCGCCGGATAAATCGCAGGAACCGGTTTTGAGGCCGCCCGGCTTCCGTCAGCATCACCAGGCCCCACAGCAGGGCGATCACCAGCAGGGATACCCCTAACATGATAAAGCCGTACATCATGAGCGTGTCGCGCAGGCGGACGATCGGCCCGCGTACCTTCTCCAGTGGCTCCTGGACGATGATGGCCCAACCGGTTGGCTGGCGGCCATTATCGGGCGTATTGATCATCACCAACTCGATGGCTGCCAGCCATTCGCCTGCTACCACAGGGTCGTGGTAACGGTCGGTCACGCTGCTGGTGGTAATGTTGCCTGGGCTGCTCAGCGTTTGGATGTGGTTGGTGGTCTCCGCGTCCAGGTAAAGCTGCGGGGGAATCTGCTGGTGGCGGAAGCACCGATGTTCCAGGACCGAACCGGGCTGGCCGGGCTGGCCGTCGTCTCGGCTATCCGTGCGGGAATCGACCAGAACCGCCAATTGATCGTCGGGTTGATCTGTCCGCTGGACCTCAGTGAACAGGCCCAACTCGACCGTCATGGCCATCACGCCCCAAATGGTGCCGGTTTCCGGGTCGGTGATGGGTACGGAGAATGCCACCATCCGCCGCTGCGTTGAGCGACTGGTGAATACGCTGGACAGGTGCGGTTCCTTGATCGGCTCCAGGCCTCGCGTATCGCGTGGCCGATCCCAGCCCTGGCCGTGGAAATAGTCGCGGTAGTTGAAATTCTTGCCGAACGTGCCCGCGTGCGGGGGATCCCGGGCCAACTGCACCCCGGCTCGATCGGTGATGAACCAACTGGTGGATTTCAGATCGGGATGCTGTGCCCTGACTTTTCCCAGCCAGTCTTCCAGTTTGTTTTCCGGGCCATCCAATCCTTGTAGGTCTTGATGCTCCTTGACCATCCGGATGAGTTCGGGCGACTTGCGGGCGGCCTCCAGGGCATCCCACCGGCCTTGCATCTCGCGGCTGACAATCTCCGCATAGGCCCAGGCAGATTGGCTCTTGCTCTCCAAGGCCCGCTGGATGACGGCGTTTTCCGACTCGGCCACCGATTGGCGAAAGCCCATGCCGGTAAACAGCGTTACCACCCCCAGCAGCAGTACCGGTCCCAAGGCCCCCAGCACGTACAGCGGGCGGCGGGCCAGGCGGCGGCTGCGCGCTTCCAGTTCGTTGAGAACGACCTGGACGTTTTGATAACGCTTTTCGGGATTGGTCGCCAGGCAGCGGTCGATGATCTCGGCCAGGTACCGATCGACGCCCGGCACGCTGCGATGTTCCGTGGGCTTGGGCGAATTACCGATGATCTGGCGGTAGATTTTGAGCCGCTCGGCCAACCCCGACGCATCTTGAAGGGCCTTAACATTGCCATCGGTACGATGCGGCGGCCTGCCCACCAGCATGCAGTACAGGATGGCCCCCAAGGCGTAAACGTCCCAGCGGACGTCGGGCACCGCTTCGAGCGAGGCCTGCTCAGGCGCCATGTAGAACAACGTACCCAGGGCCGGTTGCTGTTCGGAGGTCAGCCGCGACTGCCCAAAATCGCAGATCCGCGGCCGCGCGTCCTGGTCCAACAAAATATTGGCCGGTTTCAGGTCGCAGTGCAGGATCCCTTTGCCGTGCGAATGGGCCAGGCCGATGCACGTTTCGCGAAAGATCGATAAGGCCTGGTCAACGGGCAGCGTGCCGTTGGTTTGAAGTTCCTGTTCGAGCGAACCCCGCTCCAGGTACTCCATGATGAAGAATGGCGGATCGGACGACGGGTCGGTGTCGAGCAGCTTAACCACGTAAGTATCGGTGGAAAGCTGGGCCAGTTTCTCCACCTCGCGGATCAACAGCGACCAGTCTTCCGCCCGACGGCGAGTGCAGAACTTGATCGCCACGCGCTGCCGGGTATTGTTCTTCACCGCCACCCAGACTTCGCCAAAAGCGCCCTCACCCAGGAAGCTATCCATGGTGTAGCCGGCGACTTGAAGCGGCGGGCGGCGCTGCTGGGCACTGAGCGATTGGCTGAGCGCGCGCTGCTCTCGGTCCTGAAGTTGTGTCTGGTCCAATTCCTTGGGCATTCCCGAAGCGTCCCCGTTTCCTCTCCCACCGTTCGAGCGCGGACCGGCCAACAAGCGAACCAATTATACCAGCGGCAGTCGGGTGGGGAACGCGCTGGCCGGCGTCTCGACAGTCTCAAGTGCTTTTGCCAATAGAACTAACGACAAAGGTTCCTGCTCCACGGTGCCAATGGCACCTGGGGGGCAGCCATCCGGCCCCGGGCAGCTCGCCCCCCCCACGGGATAAGCCATCCTTGCGCAGCAGTTGTCTGCTGATGATTTTCCCCCCGTTCGCGCTGCTGCCCTTGATCCCGCCGGCGACGGCGGTTCCCCCCCCACCATGGGCGAGCGTGGGCTGAAAAGCGTGAAGTCGTCGGGCTTGTTACAAGGGCAATCGCTTGAAACGTGGCCGCGGGCGTGTCAGCATTGCTGGTTATGGCTGTTCCTCATTTATCCTCCGTCGACGAAGTGCCTCGCCACGTGCCGATGGATTCAGCCCAGGCCGACGCATTTAGTCTCAGGGGCCGGCGGCTGATTCTGCGGCCCTGGCGGTTGGACGATCTGACCGCCTTCTTGCCCATCGTGCAAGACCCGATGGTGATGCGCTACATCGGCCCTGGCCATACTTGGGATGCCGAAACGACTTCCGCTTTCATCCTGCGGCAAATGACCCTGCAACATCGCGTGGGGTTCTGCCTTTGGGTGATGGAATCGGCTGAACAGGGCCAACTGATGGGCTATTGCGGCGGACGTCCCTTTGAACCGCCGCCCGACCAGGCCCCCACGGAAGCCCACCCCGACCATGCCAGCGCTGCTTCGGAAACGGTGGAGATCGGCTGGCGCCTTGCGCAAGGTCTATGGGGTAAAGGGTTTGCGACAGAAGCGGCCACGCTGGTGGTCGATCACCTCCTGAACGTTGTCGGCGTACGCCGGTTGGTCGCCACTGCGCGGATTGAAAATTGGGCTTCCATCCGCGTCATGGAGAAGATCGGCATGCAGTACCACGGTAGTCGACTTCGAGATGGAGTCGAGGTTGTGCAGTATGCGCTGATTCGCTAAGTCCCGCATGAACACTATTTTCGCGGATGCATACCCTGGCTTGCGGCTCTAAAGTCAATTTGGGCCATCGACGTGGGGCACGTCGGACTGTAGGTTTGCGCAATTTTTGGGTTTTCCCCAAATTGCCAATCGGTTATGGAATGTCATGCAGAACTTCGACCTGATCGTGCTGGGGACCGGCGGGGTCGGAAGTGCCGCGTTGCTTGCCGCTGCCAGCCGAGGGGTGCGGTGCTTGGGCATCGACGCCTTTCCGCCCGCCCATGCCTGGGGGAGTTCGCACGGCGAAACCCGGATCATCCGCCAGGCATACTTTGAGCACCCGGATTATGTTCCGCTGGCCATAGCATCCTATCGGCATTGGGAACGGCTGGAAGCTGAGGCAGGCCAACAGGTTCTGGTGCGAACGGGACTGCTTCAAGTCGGCCCCAGCGAGGGGGAGGTGCTGCGCGGCGTCCGCGCAAGCGCACGGCAATACCGGTTGGATGTCGAGGAACTGAGCCGAGACGAGATCGTCCGCCGCTTTCCCGGTTTCGGCGTGCCCGAGGGAATGGACGGCATCTACGAATCCACCGCGGGTTACCTCCACGTGGAACGGGCGGTGGCACTCCAGTTGGAGTTGGCGCAGCAGCGCGGTGCCCAATTGGAGACCGGTCACCGCGTGGCAACCTGGAAAGCCACCCACACTGCCGGCAGCTCAAGCGGTTGTATCGAGATTGAGACCGTTTCAGGCCAGCGATATCGTGGGGCGCGGCTGATCGTCACCGCCGGAGCGTGGGCCATGCAACTGCTACCGGAACTGGTACCCTCGCTAACGGTACTCCGCAAACCGTTGTTCTGGTTTCCGGTCGAGTCGCCGACATTGCGGCCCTCTGCCAGTCCGGCGTTCTTGTATGAAATGCCCGAGGGCGTGTTTTACGGGTTTCCACCGATCCGTGGGCGGTTGAAGCTTGCCGAACATTCCGGCGGCGATCCGGTGGCCGATCCCTTAACGGTGGATCGGACACTGCACGAAGCCGACCTTGCCCGTTTGCAGGCGTTTATCGCGGGGCATCTGCCGGGCCTTGGCGACACGCCCGTCGATCATTGCGTTTGCATGTACACAATGTCGCCGGATGCCCATTTCGTGCTGGACCGCCATCCTGAGTTTCCACAGGTTGCCTTTGCGGCCGGACTATCGGGGCACGGTTTCAAATTCGTCGGCGCACTTGGCCAGGCGCTGGTTGAACTGGCCATCGACGGTTCGACCGATCTGCCCGTACAATTCCTTTCCGCAAAGCGACTGGCTGCACGGTAACAGCGCCCCGGCACAGCGTCCTCGTGGCATCGCCGCATGCTTTGCGGAGGCATCGCGGGCAGTTACACTCCAATTCGTACAACCTATCGGAAACGGGCCGGCACCGCTGCCGCCGTGCTCATTGGCAGGGAGCCACTTCTAACCTCGCGGGTACTGCATCACGATGGCGATGATTTCTTGGCGTAACTGGCTGGGCTGCGGTTTGTGCGGTCTGTTGGTGGTGGGGCTGACAATGGCCGCTCAGGGCAGACTGTTGGCTCAATCGAGTGCATCGCGGGCCGTTGACCAGGGGCAAGCCGAGGACGATGCGTTGCTGGCCGGTGAGGCCCCGCCAGCCGATGTTGCGGAGCGCGATGAAATGGTCGATGCCGATTTCGATGCGCTGGCCGATGAGCGGTTCGACGAAGAAGCCCCCGTTGCTGCCCCGGCAGCCGACGTTTCGCCCCTTAGAATCGCGTTGATCGGCAGTACGCTGATCGAACGTGAGCAACGCTATGGTTACTGGGAAACATGGCTTCTGGCGTCGAGGCCGGAACAGCCTTACGTGGTGCGGAACCTGGGCTGGAGCGGCGATACCGTATTCGGGGAGTCGCGCGCCGGCTTCGGCAAACCGCGCGATGGCTACGACAAACTACTGGAGCAGGTCCGCAGCGTGCGGCCCGACGTGGTCGTGGTGGCCTACGGCACCAACGCCTCGTTCGAGGGCGAAGAAGGCTTATCGTCGTTCCGGTCCGGACTGGATCAATTGATTCGCGACCTGCGCACCACCCAGGCTAAGATCGTGCTGATGACCCCGCCGCCGTTTGAGGATGCAGGTGTTCCCGGCGTAGACACACCCGCTCGCAACCGCGACTTGGGCCTGTATGCGGCCGCCATTCGCGGCGTCGCCGAAGATTGGGAGCTTCAGCACATTGACTTGTTTGCCGGCGTTCCGTCGCTGCCGCAGTCCGCTTCAGTGCTGCGCACCGATAACGGGATGCATTTCTCGGCCTACGGTTACTGGCTTTCGGCCCCGCTTGCCATGTCTCCATTTACGGAGCCGCAGCCCTGGCGGCTTTCACTGGTGCTGAATGGCGAACGGCTGATCGTTGAAAAATCGTCGGGCACGACCGTGATCGACGCCCAGGCCAACGTTGGTGGTCGCGAGACCCTGGTCTGGTCGGTCCGCGATGCGGCGCTGCCCGCCCCGCTACCGCCCGGCAAACTGGATCACGAGGGAGGTCCGACTCCCGCGGCGAGGCTGCTGCGCATTCAAGGGCTGCCTGTCGGTCGATACGAACTGCGGATCGACCGGCAAACGATTGCCACGGCCCCGGCCGAAGCATGGTCGCGCGGGGTTGCGATCCAGGCCGGCCCCGACTTCCAGCAAGTGGAAGAACTGCGGGCAGCCATCCTGAAGAAGAACGAACTTTTCTTCCATCGCTGGCGACCGCAAAACGAAACGTACCTGTTTGGGTTTCGCAAACACGAACAGGGCCAAAACGCCCGCGAGATCCCCCAGTTCGACCCCCTCGTGGCCGAAATGGAGGAAGTCATCGCAGCGGTGCGTCAACCCAAGCGGCGTTATTACGAACTGCGCAAGCTGGGCCAGTAGCTCGCCCGGTGCGCCGCCTTCGTCGGTTCCCGGTGGGACGGTGCTTCGTGGCATGGTGTGTTCCGATGTCGGGCGCTTGTGCAAGATGGCGCTCGTGCAAGACGGCACTCGTACAGGCGGGCACGCGGAATTTGCGTTGAATTTTCTGGAGCTTGCACCACACGGAACAAGCCATGCGAAGCACCTGGAACTTCTATTCGGCAGGGCGGTTGATCTTTGGCTGTGGTGCCGTGCGGCAGATGGTCCAGTGCTTACAGCCACTGGATGCTCGGCGGGTGCTGGTGGTTACCGATCGACAGCTTAGTGCCGCGGGAATCGTGGAGCGGGTGCTTGAGCCGTTGCGCCAAGCAGGGATCACCATTGAAACGTTCGACGGCGGGCAGCCTGAACCGTCGATCGAGATTGCGCTGCAGTCTGCTGACGCGGCACGAGCCTTTGCCCCCGACGCCATCATCGGCGTAGGCGGCGGCAGCAACATGGACCTGGCCAAGATCACCGCGATTCTGGCGACGCACGGCGGCGAGTTGTCGCAGTACTTTGGCTGGAACAACGTGCCAGGGTCGGTGGTCCCCATCGTTTGCGTGCCCACCACCGCCGGCACCGGCAGTGAAGTTTCGCACGCGGCTGTGTTGACCGACACGGCCAATGCCATGAAAGTGAGCACGCTTTCCAATTTTCTGCGGCCCGCCGTCGCGGTGGTCGATCCGGAGTTAACGCTTACGTGTCCGGCAAAGGCTACGGCCGATAGCGGGATCGACGCCTTGACCCACGCCATCGAGGCCTGCACGGCCATCGACTACCAGGAGTTGCAAGTACCGCCGGGCGAGTCGGCTCCGTACGATGGCCGGCATCCGCTGGGCGACGTGCTGGCCGAGAAGGCAATTCGACTGATTGCCGAGCACCTGGTGACCGCCGTTCGCGAACCAGAAAACCTGGCGGCGAGGGAAGGCATGTCGCTGGCAGCGACGCTGGCCGGACTCGCGTTTTCCAACTGCGCCGTGGCGGTGGTTCATGCGCTGGAGTACCCATTGGGCGGCTCGCTGCACGTATCGCACGGGGCGGGGAACGGCCTGCTGCTGCCTTACGTCATGCGATATAACCTGCCTGCCCGGCAGGCTACCTTTGCCCGGATTGCCGCGTGGTTGGGGGAAGATACCAGCGGCATGGACGAGGCCGCCGCGGCCGAACGAGCCATCGCCGCCGTAGAACGATTGCGGGAACAGATTGGCATTCCGACGCGCATTCGCGAACTGGGAGGAACGGAGGACCAGTTGCCCGAGTTTGCCGCCAAGGCGTTTGCCATCAAGCGTCTGATGCTGCTCAATCCCAGGATGCCCAGCGAGGCTGACCTGCTGGGGATTTACCAGGCGGCCTGGTAGCGAGCGGCCCAGGCAGCG
>CAZEEG010000025.1:7624-58888 GCA_964511065.1 uncultured Pirellulales bacterium
GGCTGACCTGCTGGGGATTTACCAGGCGGCCTGGTAGCGAGCGGCCCAGGCAGCGAGAGCCAGATGCACGGCAGCGGGAGCCAGGCCCACGGCAGCCCAGTCCAGCGCAGGCTCGCTTGGAGCGGGGGCCCTGGCCCTAGGCGGCGGCAGATTGCGGAAGTGTCCTGCTTGAATGGGGTTGTTGCAACAGAGTATGTTAAGGCTGTAGGGTCAGTCTCTATGCATCGCCCTCTTCGAGATCGCACGTAGAGGGCGTTGGGAATATTCAAAATGGCCGGCGGCCACAACGATTGCCGGCTCCTTTCACCCTTTGCGCGCTCGCGAAGAGCCCCCGGCTATGCCGATTCGGATGCAATGTCCCACGTGTCGCCATAACCTGGCGATTCCGTCGAAATATCGCGGCCAGCAGGTCGAGTGTCCGAAGTGCCGCGCCCGTTTCGCGGTCGATGCGACGATTGATGACGAGAGCGGTTCGCACGACGATCTGTTGTCCGACCGCCCCGTCTCCAACGGTTCGCAAGCCGAGGGACGCACACTCCGGTTGGCGGAGGGCGCGGGCCGCCCTCAGCTTCGCACGGCCGCAGCGCCCGTGGCGGCCAGCGGCCGCAAGGTTCAATTCATCGTCGAAGATGCGGCGGAAACGCCGCTCAAGCCTGATAAGGAGGGCCGCCTGCCGGAACTGGCCCTCAGCGATAGCGAACTGGCCGCCGAGGCAGCGGCAGAGGAAAAGGAGTCCAACCCGGCCCTCCTCGTGAGCGTACTGGCCGTAAGCTTTATGCTCTCGCTGTTGCTGTTGTTTGTCGAATTTGAAGATGGGCCAACCAGCAACCTGGATGCGAACGACGCCCGAAAGGCCATTGCGGCGAATTATTTCCAAAATGACTCGCCCGATGCTCCCTTGGCCGATTATCAGCTTTACCTGCGTCGTGCGCAGCGGGCGTACGTCCGCGGCGACCTGGACGAGGAGCGAACCTGGTATCGTCGCGTGTTGAACTTGCTTCATGCCGAATCGGCCAAAAGTTATCATACAGTTACAGGCAGTCGCGACCGCGACGAAGAACTCCGCAACCTGTTGTCCAGTATCCTGCAAGACACTTCCCAATGATCCGCGGAGCCAAGGGGCGCCCGTGCGCAGGGCCGCAGAACACGGCAGCCGCTGCTGCTGGCGGCCGCGCTGCCGGCAAACGAGTGCGCGGCACGGCCGTTCACCACCTCGCGGCGCCCGCGGTGGACCGTTACCGGCGTGTGGTTTGGCCGGTGGCAAGATAATCGGAAACAGCGATCTCGAGGCGAACGCATGGACTTGCACGAGCGATACTCCATCATCGGAACCATCGGCTCTGGCGATTTTGCCGTGGTCTATCGGGCTCGCGACCTGGAGTTGGGGCGCGACGTCGCCGTTAAGCAGATTCACCAGCAATTCCTGTCCGACAAGCAGAAGCTCGAAAGCTACTGGCGCGAGGCCGAACTCCTGGCCAACCTGGAACACCCCAACATCATGACCATTTACGACCTGGTCCGCGCGCAGGGCTGGCTCGTGCTGGAATTGATGCAGGGCAATCTCAAAGACCGCACGCAGGGTAAACCCATCAACGTGGAATATCTCCGCGTGGCGATGTTCCACTGCCTGCACGCCCTGAAGTATCTGCATGAAAACGGCATCATTCACGGTGACGTGAAGCCGGCCAACATGCTGATCGACAAGCGCAATCGCGTGAAGCTGGGCGATTTTGGCCTGGCACGCCGGGTGAGCAACGACGAAGGCAGCCTGCTCAAAGGCACCACCAAGTACATGGCGCCTGAGGTGTTTTCCGACCAGTTCGGCCCGGTGACGCCAGCCAGCGACCTGTATTCGCTGGGATTCTCGGCCTACGAACTGCTGTGCGGTGAACATTTTGAAGAATTGTTTCCCGGCCTGAACGCTTTTGGACGCGATCGCCAACTGGCCTGGATCATGTGGCATGCGGCCGCCGACCGCCGGCTGCCGGAAATTCATCGCGTGATGGACGGCGTGCCGGAGGACCTGCAGCATGTCATCGGGCGGTTGATCGAGAAGGATCCGGCAAAGCGCTACCGCACCGCCGACGATGTCCTGGCTGACTTGGTTCATCAACAGTCCGCCAAACCCAACCAGACCGACGAGGACGAAGCTGCCCAAAAGGCGGCTGCCGATCAACGCCGCAAGCGGCGGCTGGCCATCGCCGCCGTTTCGGTCAGTCTTGCGCTCAGCCTGGGCATGCTGCTTCTGCCCACCGGTCAATCGCAACCGGCGCTGCCCGATCCCATGGAACCGGTCCAGGGAGCGGTCAAGCAGATGGACCTCAATCAGCGCGTGCTGGTGGTTTCGACCGCAGACGATCAGTTTGCCGAGGTTCGGGTGGGCAACGATGCCGAAATTCATTTGAACGATCGCCGCGTGCTGCTGGGGGAACTGCGCCCTGGCGATCAACTGCTGGTCCGCGAAGAACTGCGCGATGGTTCACTGGTGCTGGTGGTTGCGGCGGCCCGGCCGCATCGCGATGTAGGGCTGATCAAGTCGTTGCAAAGCTCCCTCGATAAGCTCTCGGTCAGTATTGAAGAGGGGCCCGACCGGGGCGTGGTGCTGGAGCTGGCGCTGGGGCATCCGGCGAGCATTTACCTTAATGATGAGGCGGTCAGCCTGAGCGACCTGCGGGAAGGCGACCGCATTGAACTCACACACACCAGGCATCCCACCCTGGGCCGCCTGGCTACGGAGATTCGGGCCGTCCGGGTGGTCGAACTGGGGCCCGGCGAGATCGAGGCGGTGGATGCCGACGCGGGACAAATTGTGATCGCCATGCCCCAGCGGCCGCAGCCCTTGTCGCTTCCCTTGGCCAAGAATGTCCAAATCACGCTCAATAACCTGGCACTCCTCAACGGCAATCGCCTGACGGCCGCCGACCTCAAAGCGGGCGACCAGGTTCGCAAGCTCCGGGCTGATACCCAACTGCGCGCCATCGAAGCCTACCGCACGTTTACCCTGAAAGGCCAGGTGGTAGACGTTCGGGCCGATGCCGGCATGCTCGACATTGCCACCGGCGACTCCAGCGGCACGCTAAGCGTGCGCGTATCCGACTCCGTGCCGATGACGCTCGGAAACGAGAAAATCCGCCTGAGCGAGTTACAGATCGGCGACCAGGTGGAAGTGGTCCACGATTCTCCCGACCTCAGCAGCGTTCGTGCCCTGCAATTGAAAGCGGCTCGGGTTGTTGATCCTGCACGCTGGGGCCTGGTGATCGGTGTGCAGCGGTACGACGACCAGCGTTTGGCGTCGTTGGATATGCCGGCCACGCAGGATGCCCGTCGCGTCCATCAAGCCTTGATCAATCGGTATCGCGTTCCGGCCGCGCAGGCCATGTTGCTGGAAGATACCAGCCGTATTCGGCTCGAACAGGAAGTGGAAGGGTTCCTGAATCGGCTCGGCACCGCGCAGCCCCCAGCGGGACAATTGGTGGTGTACTTCACCGGGCATGCGTTCCTCGATGACGATGGCGTGGCCCGACTGGCCCCGACTGACTTTGCCCTGAACCGCCGCACCACCACGGGCGTGCCGCTGGGATGGCTGGTGGAAAAGCTGGATGCGGCCGCGGCTCGCGACAAGCTCCTGCTGCTGGACACCTGCCACGATGTGTCCGAGGAGCTTCGAGCCAGCCAGCCTTCCACGGCCGAATTGATCGCGCAGTACAAAGAGCAAGCCGGGCGAGGCAGCATCCAAACCGTTACCATCGTGGCCAGTTGCGCATCCGGGCAGCGTGGGCACCGCCTGGGCACCAACACGCACGGCCTGTTTGCGGAAACGCTGGGCCAGGCTTTTTCTGGCAGCGCCGATCAGAACCGCGATAACCGGCTCAGCTCGGCTGAGCTGTTCGAGTTTGCCGTTGATCGGATGGGCAAGTTCGTCAGCCCCGGCAATGAAATCCAGCGGCCGGTGTTGTTTTCGCCAGACGTCATTCGCCCGGTCTTTTCTGAAGAAGCCAAGGCGCCCATTCTGCAACTGCTGGCGATGGTCAATTTGCCGCAGCGCGACATCAGTCCGGCAGAAGCGAGAGAATTGGCCGCAAAAGCCGAAGAACTTTCCGACGGCGAACCTGATGGCAAACTGGCCTATGCCTTGGCTTTGATTAAGGCCAGCCAGCAGTCCGATGCCCAGCGGCAGCTTGAAGAACTCAAGGTGAGTCACCCCCACCTGATGATCGCCCGCAGGGCAGCGGCTTTCTTGCAGTTCCGCACGGGGCGGCAACTTTCCGGAGTTGATGAACTGGCTGCGATGCTCAAGCTGGTTCCCGACCCTAAAGACGGCACCGCCGTCACGGAGAAGGAGTCGGAACTGTTTGCGTGGTCTGGTAAGCTCCGCGAGTTTACCGAGTTACAGTTTGAAGGCCGCAACAACACCACGGTCAATCAAACGCTGCAACGGCTCGATCAACTCATCGCCACTCGGGCCGAACCGTTCCGCGAGGCTTTTGCAGCGGGACGCGCGGCGGTTCGCAAGCAATTTGAGGAATACAGTCGCGATATCAAGGCGGCGAACGACGAAGCCACTCGAAGCCGATTGCGCACCGATCAGCGCCAGTTGCTCAATTACGTCGATTTGGATCTGGCTGCCGCCGCTGCCGAAATCCGGACTGGTCTGGACCGGACACGCTAATTGCAAGGCGGCTTACCCGGGCGAGTATGTGCCCGCCTCCTGCGCTAGACGGCCGACGCTCGACGAGTGCGGCTTACGCGGGCGAGTATGTGCCCGCCTCTGCTGGGTGGATAGCGACCAGCGTGTGCCGCCGGGAGTCATCTCAATCGTGGCGGCTTGCTTCCGACTGGCCGGCCGCAGTCTGCGCATGAGTCTACCCCTGATTCTGCGCAAACGTGGTAAATCGCGCAGGGCAAAACGTCGCGGGCAGGCGCCTGGGCTATATTGGCATGTGTGCCCCGTGTTTTGCCGATGTAAGACTTGTCCCCGGCGGGGGTTACATTGCAGCGGCCGGGGGGCATGCAGGTCGGCCAGGGGGGCAGAAAGCCGCAGGCCGGGTGGAGCGGTCCCCCCGGATTAGCAGTGGTCCAGGTTGCCAGCATAATTTCGTCCTTTGATAATTCTTTTGCATACCCTGGCCACTGGTTTGCATTGATGGAGCCCCGTCGTTGCTGGCCCCTCGCTTGGGTTGATCGGAGTGCGGTCTCAAATACCCCCAATTCGTCGCAGCATGTGGCCACACGCAGCAGCCAATGAAAAACCTTGAAACGTCTGGCTGCGGGCTTGGTGCAAAACTCATCGATGCCCCGGAGTTTCCCCTGCACCCCCACGGGCCCTGCGAACGATTGATTGACTTTTTCCATTGTGGGGCACGTCGCGGAGTTGATGTATGACCATTCGCTTGCTCGTTGTGGACGACCATCCCATGGTTCGGTCCGGGATCAGCTTCTTGGTGCAGGACACCGAGATCGAAATCATTGGCGAGGCGGCCAGCGGCGAAGAGGCCGTGCAAAAGGTCCAGGAATTGCAACCCGACCTGGTGTTGATTGACATCCAGATGGACAACGGCGATGGCCTCACGGCATTGGGCAAAATCAAGACCGAGCGGCCCCATCTGCCCGTATTGGTGCTTTCCACGTTCGATAATCCGCTGTACGTGGGACAAGCCATGGCCCTGGGAGCCAGCGGCTATTTGCTCAAGGGCTGCGACCGCGACGAACTGCTCCAAGCCATCACCCGCGCCGCCGCGGGCAAATCGGCCTGGACCCGCAGCGAAATTCGCCGCGTGAGTGGTGCGCTGTCCACGCCGCGTCTGCCCGACATCGAAGTTCCGCTCACGGAACGCGAAGCCCAGGTGCTTCGACTGCTCGCGCTTGGCAAGACGAACAAGCAGATCGCCAAGTCACTGGAAATCAGCTTCGAAACGGTCAAGGAGCACGTTCAGCACATCCTCAACAAGGTAGGCGTTTCCGACCGGACCCAGGCGGCTGTGTGGGCGGTGCGTGAAGGCCTGGTTTAACCGGCCAAGGTCCACTACCGCTCGATCCAGCAGCAAGGGGCACGGCAACAAGAGCGTTAGACCAGCCCGATCCTCACCGCACGGAAGCGGTGTGTGAGGGGCGCCCGGGTGTGACACAGGATCCGGTAGGGTTCCGTATTGTACGTACTGTTTGATCCGTCCTGTCCGGTGCCGTCAGGCCCGGGTAGCGACGGATCATCGTCGTGGGTGATTGCGGCCCCTACTGGAGACGGGTACGATCATGGTGCCCGTGCGGAAGATTGTCTGCCGTAAGGTGCTGCCTCCAAGGCTGTTTGACGCGTGGATCGAACCCATTGACCGTCCCGACAATTTGGCGGAGCCCGCGCATCCTCTTGGGATGTTCCGTCGATAGGTCGGCTTCATCCGAGGTGCCGTTATGAACCGCCGCTTTTCCATGTTCGGCTTAGTGCTTTTATTTGTCTTGGTGCCGACCGCCAGCTTTGGTCAGCCGGGCAAGACCGATCCCGCAGCCGCCGAGGATGCAGCCGCGCCTGCCCGGCTAATTGCTGAAGAAATTCTCAGTCTCCTTCAGCAAGGCAAACTTGAGGAAGCCGAGGCAGCCTATCAAAAGGCGCTTCAGGAACATCCCAAGTCGGAAGAGTTGCAGGGGCTTCGGCAACTGTTCTTTGTGACGTATGCTCGCGGCGACAAGCCCAAGCAGGCTCTGAACCACTTGCTGCCGTTGGTCGATCACTATGTGGAGTCGGTGGCCGATAATCCGCAAAATGCCGCTCAACTGCCGGCGATT
Source organism: uncultured Pirellulales bacterium (assembly GCA_964511065.1). Taxonomy (GTDB): domain Bacteria; phylum Planctomycetota; class Planctomycetia; order Pirellulales; family S012-138; genus CALBRZ01. Next base: position 14,402 of record CAZEEG010000025.1, read on the forward strand.
CTGCGGGTGCTCACGCAATATGCGGGCAGGGCCGAGCAGGAACAGATGGCCATCGACAAGTTGTCTGCCATTGAGAAGCGGCTCCAACAACTGGCCGATGAAAAGAAGTTCCCCGAATTGCGCGGCATGGCCCAAGAGGCCTTCCACTCGCGCGTGCTGTTGATGGGGCAAATTGGGCAGAAGGATGAAGCCCGCAAGCTAGCGGGCGACGCTCTGGAGGCCAGCCAAGCTGCCTTGAAAGAAGACCCGAAAAACGTCGAGCGGGCGCTGCAGGTTGCCGCCGGGTTGCAACTGAAATCCTCCCTGGCTTCCACCTTGGAAGAAGAGAACGCAGAGAAACTCTACCAGGATTACCTCGCCTATCTCAACGATCTGTGGGATAAACACCCGGGCAATACCGAGGTCCAGGACGCGTACATCATTGGTTATTTCGCAAAGATATCGGAGTTGCTGGAAGACGACCCCAAGGCTGCATCTGAATTGGTGAGCACGGCCGAAGCCAAGTTTGAAAACTGGAAAGCCGAAGACGTTGAAGGCCAGCGGCGGAAACAGGCATTCAAACAGATCATCGGTTCTGTCAAAGAGCAGATTGCCGGCAATCTGGAACGCAATCGTCTCGTGGGGCAGAAGGCCCCCGGCTTTGATGCCGAGCAGTGGGTGAACGGCAACGCCGTCACGATGGACGAATTGCAGGGCAAGGTCGTTCTGCTCGACTTCTGGGCGGTGTGGTGCGGCCCCTGTATCGCCACCTTCCCGCACCTTCGCGAGTGGCACGAGAAATACGAGAAAGACGGCCTGGTGATTCTCGGGCTGACCCAGCCTTATGGCTACGGTTGGAACGAGGAAAAGCAAGCGGCCGAGCCCAAGAAAGGCATCAGCGTTGCCGACGAAGCGGCAGCCATTGGCAAGTTCGCCAAACACCATCAGTTGAAGCATCGCCTGGCAGTCCTGCCCGAGGACACCAAGGTGACGGAGGAATACGGCGTGCAAGGCATCCCTCATGTGGTGCTGGTGGACCGCGCCGGTAAAGTACGTATGATTCGGGTAGGCGCCGGCCAAGAAGCTGCCGCAGCGATCGAAGGCGGCATCCGGGAACTGCTCAAAGAGAAGCCGGAAGGATCGGAGTAGGCTTCACTCCCTTTTGCCCGGCTCGTGCCGCAGGTGAATCGGCACGAACGGAATGCGGTTCGTTGCCACGTCTGCCGCCAGGCGTTGCCAGCGCCTGGCGACCAATCTAAACGTTTTGGGAGTCGGCTTGGCGGTACCGGTGCTGCCCGGCTGACTTGAAGCTATTTGCGTCCCACCTACAATCAACGGGCGGCGCTTGGCCTGCCGCAGTCCCCTGCCACGGCTCTGCTCCCCGGTGAGTTGAGCCGCAGCTTTCGTTCAAAACACACTATGTCGACCGATTTCAGCCTGGGCAAAGTCGAAGTTTCTCTCACGCCGACGCAACGGTTCGAGGAATTCCTCAAGAGCCGTGGCAAGCGGGTGACGCAGCAGCGTCGCATGATTGTGGAGGATATCTTCGCCCAGCACGATCACTTCAATGCTGACGAACTGTGCGACATTCTCCAAAAAGCCGGTCGCGACGTCAGCCGTCCCACGGTTTATCGTACGCTCAACGAGTTGGTGGAGGCGGGGCTGCTGCGCAAGATGACCATCGGCAGCCGTAGTGTCTACGAACTCGATTATGGATATCCGCAACACGATCACCTGCACTGCGAGAAGTGCGACAAGCTGTTGGAGTTCCAAAGCGATGAATTGATTCGCATCCGCGAGGAGGTCGCGCGGCAGTTCAGCTTCCGCGTCAGCGGCCACCGGTTCATCGTGTACGGGCTTTGCGAGGAGTGCCAGAAGCGGAGCCGGCGGAGGCCGCGCCGCCTGGAAATGGTCTGAGCGTACCCTGCATTGCTCCAACCGCCCGGCGATGGCCGGTTCCAAGCCTGGACCGCATCCCCCCTGAATGCGCTGCCTCTGAATGCACTGGCCCCCTGACAATGCTGTCCATCTGCTTGCCTGGCCTGCGCCAATTGGGCAGGTTATGAATGGCGGCACGCAGAAGGCACGGTTTCTTTGATCGCAAGTTGCCGCAATGCGTTTGAATGCTGCTGGATATGAAAGCCTTATAGTGCAACTCGTTCGATGGCCGGCTCCTCGCAGCGCAGCGTTCGATCAACGCCCCCCCTGGGGCCAGGCACGGTGGCTGTGAATCTTTCCCCCCGCGCTACGTTGCCGGTTCACTCCCAGCCCGAATCTGTTTGGGGTTAAACTCCCCCTGGGGTGCGTTTCGCAAGGGCTTGTAGCGCAGCCGTTCGACGAAGGGTTCAAGGATTGATAAGATTGCCGTTTGATCTTTTCGCATGCTTGTCGGCTGTAGAGCCTGCGGCGTAGATTTCCCTCCCCTTATTCCTGTTGGCGAACCACCGGGCACGACGCTTGGACGGACAGAACGGTGCAATGCTTGACACGTTTTTGAGCAGGCGCTAGATTGCCCGCAGGATTCGTCCCGCCGGCCGCGTTGGGAGACGTGCCAGGGTTTAGCGGCGGGAGCCTCTTAGCGGCAGTTTTCGCTTGGTTCCGTAGGCGGCAAGCCCGTCCAAGTTCGACGCCTTCACGCCTTCCATTCCGGCGGGTGCCGAAAGAAAAATCTGCATGGCAACGCTCACGAAGATCGACCTCCAGCCCATCGCCCGCGAGCTTGGCTTTCAGTTGTCGCAGGTGGAGAACCTGATCCAACTGCTCGATGACAACAATACCGTTCCCTTCATTGCCCGGTACCGGAAAGATCAGACCCAGGGCATGGACGAGGAGCAGGTACGCCAGGTTCAGGAACGCGTGAACCGCGCCCGCCTGCTCCAACAGCGGATGCAGACCATCCTTCGCACCATCGAGTCGCAGGGCAAGCTAACGCCAGAACTGCGGGCGGAGATCGAAGCGGCCGATTCGGTCAAGCGGCTGGAAGACCTGTACCTGCCCTACAAGCCCAAGAAAACCACGCTGGCCACTCTCGCCCGCGACCGCGGCCTGGCGCCGCTGGCCGACGAGATCGTGGACGCAGCCGAGACCGCCGCCAACCTGGACGCTCGGGCTGCCGACTTTGTGAATCCTGACAAGCAGGTTCCCACCGTCGCCGACGCGCTGCTGGGGGCAGGGCACATCATCGCTGAACGATTCAGCGAACGGGCCGACGTGCGGGGCCGCCTGCGCGAGATCCTCCGCAGCACCGGTAAGCTCGTCAGCACCAGCGCCACCGATCCGCCCAAACCCGGCGGGCCGTTTCAGGATTATTTCAACTTCTCCGAGGCGCTCACCAAGATTCCCAATCATCGGGTGCTGGCGATCAACCGGGGCGAACGCGCCAAGGCGCTGCGCGTGCATGTCGCCACCGACGACGAAGCCATGATTCGCTGCATGGACGAGATGCTCGTCCCTGAGGATCATCCGCACCGCGAATTCCTCCAGGGCTGTGCCCGCGATGCCCTCCAGCGGTTGATCTTCCCCAGTCTGGAGCGCGAGGCGCGGCGCGAACTGACCGAAGCGGCCGAGGCCCACGCGGTACAGGTATTTGCGCGCAACCTGCGGAACTTGCTGTTGCAGCCTCCGATCCGCAATCGCCGAGTGTTGGCGATCGACCCGGGCTTCCGCAGCGGTTGCAAGATTGTGGCGCTGGATGAGTTTGGCAACTATCTCGCGCATGACGTGTTCCACCTGGTCGGTAAGAAGGATCGCCTGGAGGAACAGTTGCAGGAGGCCCGCCGCAAGCTGGCCGAGATGGTTCAGCAGCACCAGGCCAATGTTATTGTGATTGGTAACGGTACGGCCTGCCGCGAAACCGAGGCCCTGGTGGCGCAAACCTTGGCCGAGGAACTGGCTGGCACCGACGTGGCCTATACCATCGTGAACGAAGCCGGGGCGAGTGTGTACTCGGCCAGTCCCATCGGCCGCGAAGAATTTCCTCAGCTCGACGCCACGGTTCGCGGTGCCATCTCCATTGGTCGCCGGCTTCAGGATCCGCTCAGCGAACTGGTGAAGATTGAGCCGGCGAACATTGGCGTTGGCATGTACCAGCACGATGTCAAAGCCAAGCACCTCCAGGCTTCGCTCGATGACGTGGTTGCCAGTTGTGTCAACTTCGTGGGGGTTGACCTGAACACCGCCAGTTACGCCCTGCTGCGGTATGTGTCGGGCCTCAACCAGTTGACCGCCCGGCGGGTGTTTGAACATCGCACCCAAAACGGTCCGTTCCGCAGCCGCGAGCAACTCAAGGACGTTCCCGGCCTGGGCGAGGCCGCGTTTATCCAGGCGGCAGGCTTTCTGCGCATCGCCGATGGTGAAAACTACCTGGATGCCACCTGGATTCATCCTGAAAGCTACCCGGTGGCCGAGCGCCTGCTGGCCAAGATGGGCTTTGAGCCTTCGCAACTGCGCGACAAGTCATGCACCGAGCAGATTGCCGCCAAGACGAAGGAACTGGATATCGCGTCCCTGGTCGAAGAACTGGGCGTGGGCGAATTGACCCTCCGCGACGTGCTGGCGCAACTCGTGCGGCCGGGCCGCGACCCCCGCGAAGACCTCCCCCCGCCGCTGTTCAAACGCGAAATCCTGAAGCTCGAAGACCTCGAGCCAGGGATGGAGCTATCGGGCAGCGTGCTCAACGTGGTCGATTTTGGAGCGTTCGTCGATATCGGCCTCAAGGACAGCGGGTTGGTGCATATCAGCCAGATGTCGGCCGATTATGTCACCGATCCGCACCAGGTGGTAGCGGTTGGCAGCCCGGTCCGCATCTGGGTACTTTCGGTCGACAAGGAACGCCGCCGCGTCTCGCTGACGATGATTCCCCCTGGCACGGAAAAGGCCCCCCCTGCCCGGCGCAAACGCGGCGATGCCGACCGTCCCTCGCAGGGCCAGCGGCGTGGAGGCGATCGGCGGCCCGGCGGGGCCGGTAAGCCCACTCGGGCCAGCAAGCCCTCGGGCGATCGGATGCCCGGGGGACGCAAGGGCGGCCGCAAGGCCGAGCGCGGCCGCGGTGCCGGCCGATCCAAGAGCTTCGAGATCAAATCGAAGCTGCCGCCCCCCAAGCTCACCAAGGACATGCGCGAAGGTAAAGAACCGCTGCGCACCTTTGGCGACTTGCTTCAGTACTTCCAAGAGCGGGACTCGAAGGAAGACGAAGACACGAACCAATCGTGAGAGCGCGGCCGCGGTGCATTTCGCGGCCACGTAGCCGTTGTCATGGAAAGGGGGAATCTCCTCGCTTCCGTCGGCAAACACCGCTGCGTGGGAGATATGCGCCCCGGCAGCAGGGTGGACTCTAGCCCCCTAATGAGACAGGCGTTGCCGCTGGGAAGTCCCCAAGCGGCGCCACCGTCTTAAGCCGCAATAAGTGCCTGCTCGCTACATCGCGAGTATCTGATCGGGCATAGGGCCGAGTATGACGGTGGTACCGGCGAAACGGGCCGCCACCCGTTGTGGATATGGCTCTCCCTTTTTGCCAGCAAACTGGCCGTAACGTAGGTTTGCCGTAGTCTTTCGCCGCGGAAAATGCCGCTGGCGACAACCCCAGGACGGCGCCCGCTTCCAATGCGAGGAACCTCCGCGTTGACAACTCGGCTCTGCGATATGACCAGTTCTGCGATTAAGCCGACGGGCCTGAAGCTCGACTCACCGTCTGAGCGTGGCACCGATCTTACTGCGCTGGCCGAGGAACTCTCGCAATCATTGCGGCAGTGGTTCGGCGTCGAATTATCGATCAGTTGCACGTCCGCAGGGCATGTGCTGCATCGTGGGCGCGATCAACTTGCATGGCAGTGGCCGCTGCGCGATACGCTCTTGGAGCAGGTCGATCAGCGGCGGCGGGCCGAGTTCATCGAGGAAGAAGGGCCTTTTGTGGTCCTGGCCTTGCCGCAAAACCACGGCAGCCACCAGGGATTGGTGGCCTGGGGCGTGTTCATCACCGCCAGCGTGGAGGCGGACTCTCCGGCCATCAACCAGGCAGCCCGCACCCTGGGCGTGGACGCCGGGGAACTCCGTCAGTGGGCGCAGATGCAAACCCCCATCGCCGCCGATACGCTCGACCGCCTGGCGGGCCTGGTGCTTGCCCGGCGGGCTGCGGAGAACCGCGTCTCGGAATTGGAACGGGAGGTCGAGAATCTTTCCGACCATCTTTGCGCCACGTACGAAGAGATCAGCCTGATCTATCGGCTGACGCACAATTTGACCATTTCCCGCCGCCAGGAAGAACTCGCCGGCCTGGCCCTGGATTGGCTCAGCGATATTGTTCCCGCCGAGGGAATGGGTGTCCAACTGCTGCTGGGCCCCGCACCCAGCGGCACGCAGAAACGCGATACCCTGTGGCTTCAGTCAGGCGACTTTCCGCTTTCTGAAGCCACGTTCATGGCGCTTACCGAACACCTGGGATTGGACGGCGACGTGCGCCCCTTCGTGGCCAACCGCACCCTGACCAGCCGCGAAGATTGGCCTGAGAAACGCATTCGGCAGTTAATCATTGTGCCGCTGAGTGAAGGCGAGCGGCTCTTTGGTTGGCTGATCGCCCTGAATCATCGGCGTGACGGCGAGTTCGGCACGGTCGAAGCCGACCTGCTCAGTTCGGTGAGCGCGATTCTCGGCATCCACCGCGGCAATACCGAACTTTACCGCGAACAGGCGGAACTACTGGCTAACATTGTGCGGGCGATGACCTCGGCGATCGACGCCAAGGACCCGTACACACGCGGCCATAGCGACCGTGTCGCCCGCGTTGCGGTGCGGCTGGCGACCCAGTTGGGCTGCAGCCAGGAAGTGGTTGATACCATTTATCTGGGGGGCCTGCTGCACGATGTCGGCAAGATCGGCATCGACGACAACGTGCTCCGCAAACCCGGCAAGCTCACGCCAGAAGAATTCGAACACATCAAGACCCACGCCCAAGTCGGCTACAACATCCTGGCCGACATCAAACAACTTGGGCAAATCCTGCCCATCGTGCTGCATCACCACGAAGCCTGGGATGGAAGCGGCTACCCGCACGGGCTGGCCGAAACGGAGATTCCGTTCCTGGCACGGATTGTCGCCGTGGCCGACGCATTTGACGCCATGGGAAGCGATCGCCCCTATCGGGCCGGCATGTCCGACGACAAGCTCGATTCGATCATTCGCGAGGGCGCTGGCAAACAATGGGACCCGCAGGTGGTCGAAGCGTTCTTCGCCGCCCGCGACGACATCCGAAAAATCGCGACATCGCCCTCGGACGACCAACCGGTCGACCTGCTGACCTGCTTCACCTTCTGATGGCGGACACCCTGGGGGCTTTCACCCGTGGCAACGTATCCTCGAACGTTCTGCCTGTTAATTATGGATTGACCGGCAGAATCTGGACGGCATCCACAATAACGTGCCCATCGGTCCCGTCGTTGGAGATCGTAATCCGGCATGCTTTGCCGGCAGGCAGTTGGAAACGCCCCAGCGATACGAAGGCCTTATCAATCGGCGGCGATTTCCGTTGATTGACCGCGATCTGGCTCGTTTCGCCCGCCACGTTGACCGTTACCTTGGCGTTGGTGGCCCGATTGCCAAACGGCGTGTAGGCCAGGCGAATTTCATAAGTTCCGGCCTTGGGAATCTCCGGGGTGAAAGTAGCCGACTTGGTGCCGCGTGCCTCGGCATTGTCGTGCAGGTAACCGCTGCCCACGAACCCGCCCATGGCGCTGCTGGGCATCCATGTGCCCACTAGCTTTGCCTCGCTATCGTCCAGAACGATGCCGGGCAATTTCTTGGGATCGATGCCCGGGGCGCGGCGAGCTCCGGTCCATTCCAGAACCTGCTTGTCTTTCAGCAGCTTCTCGCGGAGCGCAGGATAATCCACCTCCTGCACCGCCGACGATTGCTCGATCGCCAGGGCTGCTGCCGTGGCTGCGGATTGCCCCAGCACCATGAACACAGGCTCCATGCGAATGGAACCGTACGCAATGTGCGAAGCCGACAGGCAGACCGGTACCAGCAGGTTCCGGCTCGACTTCTTCGGCGGCACAATCGAACGATAGGAAATCGGGTAGGGCGAGAATCCTCCCACCTGAACGTCACCTTCATTCAATACCCGACCATCTAGGACGTGCCGCTGAACGTGGTGCGAGTCCATGGTGTAAGCGGCCAATCCGACCGGGTCTTCGGCCATACGCCGCCCCTGGCAATCGTGCTGTGTCATCACGTAGTCCGACACCATCCGGCGCGCCTCGCGAATGTACAATTGGTGCGGCCAGTTGTCGTTATCGGTGAACTCATCCTTGGCAAGTCCCCATGTCTGGAAGTACTGGCGAATCTTTTCCGGAACGCGGGGATGATTGGCGAGCGTCCACATCAGGCCTTTCTGGTACGTTTCATGGGCCTTGATGATTTTCTCCCGGGTAGCATAGTTGGCCTCGGGATATTCATAATTCATGCCGATATAGTCGGTGCTGACGGCAAAATTGTTGTTGGAATCGGTCTTGCGGTTGGGCATCATCGCCGGTGCCCAGGGAATGCGGCTATCGCCCGCCTCGAAATTGCGCAGCAGCAGTTCATATTGCGCTTCGTCGTAACCTTCCGGCTTGGGCCAGGGCCGGCGGTTTTCCGGCACGTCGGTGGCACAAAGGCGGAAGCAGTACGCCTGCACGCGGTGGTCGCCGGCCCCCTCTTCCCCGGGACCATCGCCATTGATGCCGGGCAGCAGACCGCTGCCGGGATCGCCCGGGCGCACGTACGGGTCGACAGGTTTGATGAATTGATGATAGATGGCCCGCTGGGTTTGGACCCCGTTCAGCGTTTCGTCATATTGGGAGTTTCCTTCGCGGCCCACGTGAAAGGGCACGCCGGCAGCGGCCATCAGGTCGCCTTCATACGTTGCGTCAATGAACATCTTTCCGCGGAAGGTCTGCCCACTTTCCATCGCGATCGAGCGGATCCATCCGTCTTGTTGTTCCACGCCAGAGCGGCGATTGAGCCGCTGCTGGAGGACCACCGGCACGTTGGCGGCGCGCAGCATGTCGCGGAAAATCTGCTCTGCCACGTGCGGCTCAAACGTCCACATCGTTTCTTCGCCCGGCGCTTGCCGGCCGCTGCGGTATTCCTCGCGTTTTTGGAACTTCCAGGCGTCGTCCTTTTGATAGTGCACGTACACGCGATGGTAAAACTCGCGCGAAATGCCGCCGATGGCCGCTTTGTTGCCGATGTCGGTCGCTCCCAAACCGCCGGACGACAGACCACCGATATGCTGGCTCGGTTCGATGAGTATCACGCTCTTGCCCATCCGGGCCGCCTGCACCGCCGCCGCCACGCCGCCTGAGGTGCCGCCATAGACCACCACATCGTACGTTTTCCCACCCGCCAGTGAATCCGCAGCCTCAGCCATCGATGTGGGGAGCATCAATATTAGCAGCGCGCATACGGCAACCATTGCACCGAGCGTGCGAATGGTCGAATTCCCCTGTGACGCTAACGTTTGAATAGCGGTCGCTTGCTCGAAGCGGTCGGGCCGATGCATAGTTGATCCTTCACGGTGCGTGTATGGTGGTCCAGTCCAGCGCTTGTGTGCGACGATGCCCGTGTTGCGCTTGGCGGGATGGACAGAATCTACTGCTTACGCTCTTCTTGCGGTGTGCGGTTTGCGGCGGCGCTCATCCGCTGGGCGTGTACGTGTGCCACATCCCACATGTAGTGGTCGATCTTGCGCCCCTCTGCGGCTTTGATATGCTGCCGAGCCAGCATATCGTTGCCCGTGACCTCATAATACAGGCCCAGGTACAGGTGGGCATAGAACAGCCGATGGTGCAAAGTCTTTTCGTCCGGATCGCCAGCCTTGGCTGCGGTGAGCACGTCGTCAGGCATCAGCCGGCCCGCGTATAGCTCGTAAATCTCCCGCATGGGTACCCGGCGATCGGGCCCGACGCGCAGTATATCCTGCTGGGCTTTTTTCAATCCCACTTGTGGAACCATGCACAGGAAGCGCCAAACGGCGTTCTCAACGTCGCTATCGTCGTACGTCTGATAGGCCTCGAACTGTTTCTGCCCCTGGGCGAACTGACCGGCATAGTAACAGGAAATGCCGCGTTTCCAGTGGCCGCGCTCGCGGGCGGGTTCCAATTGGATGGCACGGTTGAAGTCGGCCAGTGAATCGTCGATCTTACCCAAGCAGAAGGCCGCACTGCCGCGCTGGTCGTACAGGGCCGCTTCGCGCGGGGCCAACGCAATGGCAGCCGAGAAGTTCCGCCGGGCATCTTCGTATTTTCGATCGCGAGCGTGGATGAGGCCCCGCACGTAGTGAGGTTGCCATTGTGTGGGATTGGCTGCGATGAGCGCGTCAAGCTGTTTCAACGCTTCCTGGGGCTTTCCTTGCCGCCATAGCTGGACGGCCGCATCGAGGTCGGAAGGCGGGTCGGCGGCCGTACCATGCGAGGGATGGCAACACAGCATGGTCACGAGCGTTGCGGCGGTCAGCAAGGGGCGCAGCATCAAGTCGTCCTCGGGCGCGCGGGGCGGTGAAGGAATGCGCCCAATCTTAATTGCTTCCGCCGCGGCACGCCAACGCTTGGCGCGACCAGACGAGTTGAAGTGCGGTGCGCTGGGCAACACCCGGACGGTTCATCCTTTTTTCGCGCCGCCCGCGTTGTACGCCGAGGGCGCGCGAGTTAGCATTCCAACCATTGCACTTCCACATTGCGGTGCATCGCCCGCGGCAACCGTGTTGCCGAAACCCGACTCGCGGGTGGCGTTGCCTGCCGGGTTAACCTGCATCTGCTTGCGGTTGCCGCCAGCGGAGGCGCCGCTTCTGCCTCCTGGAGGAGATACCATGAAACGAATGACAACCTTCGCGGCCGTTGTTGTCTGGACGGTTGCCGCGCTCGCGACGACCGCGCGCGCCGCAGAACCGCCGATGGAAAAGCCGCAGGAAGCCCATCGATGGCTAGAGCAATTGCTGGGCGATTGGAAGACAGACGCCACCGCCACCGTGGCCCCAGGCCAAGAGTTCCAATGTGAAGGCACTGCCAAATTCAAGTCGCTGGGCGGATTCTGGGCCGTGATGCAACTGGAAAGCCAACCGATGGGGCAGGCCATGCATGGCATCATGACCATCGGCTACGATCCGCACGCGAAGCAGTACGTCGGCACTTGGGTCGACTCCACGACGAGTCGCCTTTGGAAGTACGAAGGGAGCCTCGACGAAACGGGTAAGATCCTGACGCTCGAAGCCGACGGACCCAACTTCCTGGCCCCGAATGATCCTACGAAAACGGCCAAGTTCCGCGACATCATCGAGGTCAAGGGAAAGGATCACCTTGTGATGACTTCGGCTGTGGAATTGGAACCCGGCAAGTGGACCAAATTCATGACGATGAACTTCCGCCGCGCGCAGTGATCCGCTGCGCGTTCCCCTTCAGAATGCTTATCAGTTGGTTGCGACGCTCGGCTTTGAAATACCAGGAGCGGATTGCCATCGCGCAATGAAACGCACGGCGGCCGGAATATGATTCCGGCCGCCGTGCTGTGTTCGATTGGTAGTTCCACCTGATGGCGTTGCAGCGCCGGAGCGAGTGCTGAAGCGGCGCGCCTTTACTTGTCAAACCCGTAGTTCGGATTGCGGATGTCGAAATCCAGATCGGTGAAGCCGTTGTTCAGCTTCAAGTTCAGGTAAGTGTAGCGCTCGGTGAGGACCGGTTCGCCGCCGGGCTTTTCCGGCCAGTCGTACGCTTCGTAATGGACCGGCAGGTTCAACTCGTCGTCGACGAAGATACGGGCAATGTGATACCGGAACTCCCGCCGCGGAACGGGGTGGCGAAACTCCACGCAGGTACAAATGCGGCCATTGACCTTGGCTCCGTGGTAGAACTTCACTTCCGACTCGCCGTACTGAATGTCGTTCTCGCCGACCGCGATCAGTTCGCGCAGCAGGTTGGCCAGGCCCACGTGGGTAATCGGGTACCGGTTGCCGTTCATGGCCAACATGCCGTCGGGCTTAAGGGAGACCGTTCCGATGACCGAGCGAATGCCTACCCCGTGCGCGAGCAGGCAGCCGTCGTTTTGGCCGTGGACATAGATGGCTTCCTGGCCGCGCTCGGCTTCGGGCGTCAGGAAGTACACATACACGCTGAACGGGCGATGCCGCACCTTGAGGAATAACTGTTGCGGTGGCTTCAATTCGCCGTTCACCCGTTCCTGTTTGACGAGGGTGCAGCAGTAGTCGTCGAGCGCCTCGACATACGGCAGGCCGGCTTTGGCCCACCGCAGCGCCGGCATGATCGGGTGCTCATTACCGATCCGCTGGTGAAACTCGGGATGGTTGGCCAGCGACATCGACGCCAATTGTTCGACCACCGAAGACGCGGCTTGTGGCCGCTCGGCCACGCGGATCGGTTGCCGCTCTGGCCCCGGTTGAGATGATTGCGGCGGTGTTTGCGGCCGCGCGGTTGCCTGCATGTCGGCGGGGGACTGCGGCTGGGCCGGGGGCGGGATTGGCGCGCCAGGCTGCTGGGACGACGCAGGGAAGGCTGCCGGGATGATGCCAGGCCGGTTTTGAGGTGGCGACGGGAAAGCCCTCGCCTGCAATGTCGGAGTGGAAGGGTGCCCATAGCCGGTCGCGGGATACTGGGGACGCATCGCCTCCGCCGGCGGGTTGTTCAATGGGCGCCAAGGTAAATGGCGCGGCGACTGCGAACCTGGTTGAGCTTGGATCGCTGCGACTGCAACCCAGGCCCCGAAAACGACGGCCGCCGGTCCAATCGCCAAGCTTCTCCAAATTTGCCTGCGCATAGCGACTCCCAAACTCAAACGCGGCCGGGGCCAGCGGCCGCCTGAATGGACGGTTTCCTGCCCGGTGGGAACGCCGGCACGTTCCATGCAAAGGTGTCAAAGGGAACGCAAACGGCGTGCCATGTGCTGCGGGAGTTGCCAGGCCCAAGGCCGCCGCGGCCCGCCACTGCTGCTAAATGACGTTGGCATCGCGGCTTGCGCTTGCGGCCGCCACGCGATGGCACCTTGGCCTCGCTAGGGAACGTTCTTACAATGCCAATGGTAAATTTTGCATAACCGCGTGGCCGCCAGGCCATTGCCAGCTACCGGCCGCCGCCACTCAATCCCTCTGTGCCACCCACCCCGTGTTTGATATGGAATCCGCCGGGCTACAGCTAGCAACCATTGTCAGCATGCCGTTTGCCGAAAACACGTTCGTGGCAAGCATCGCTGGCCGTAGTGATTGCCTGGTCTTTGATCCGGGGATGGAGCCCCGTAAGATTTTCGATTACCTCGACTCCCGAGGTTTGCAACCTGCCGCGATCGTGAACACGCACGGGCATGCCGATCACATTGCCGGCAACGGCGCTCTGAAGGAGCGCTGGCCGGACTGCCCACTGGTGATCGGCGAGAACGATGCACCGCTGCTGACCAATCCGGTGCTCAACCTTTCGCGGCAATACGGAATCGACCTTATCAGCCCAGCCGCCGACCAGACCTTGGCCGACGGCGAGACCTTCCGTGCGGCCGGGTTTGACCTGTTGGTTCACGAGATTCCCGGCCACTCGCCGGGGCATATCGTGCTGATATGGAAAGCCGGAACACCGTACTGTGTTTTTGGAGGCGACGTGCTGTTCGCCGGAAGCATCGGCCGTACCGACTTCCCCGGCGGTAGCTTTGAAACGCTTCGCGATGGGATTCATCGTCACCTGTTCACCCTTCCCGACGACACCGTGGTATTACCCGGGCATGGGCCGGCAACCACCATTGGTGAGGAAAAAGCGCAAAACCCGTTCGTAGGGCGGCCCGCCGGGTACCGAGGATGAATCGGCCGCCGGGCCTCTGCGGGGCGAGTGTCGAAGCGCGGTTTATATCCCCACGGACGCGTGTCCCGTTGCCTTGTCACTATGGCTTGGCTGCTTTATGATTCGGGCACCTGGGATGGTCGGCTGGGGAGATCGCATGCCGCCATCCTCGCATTTGTAACAGAAGGCCCGCCGCGGCCACCGCATCAATCGAGTTCCATTGATGGAAGTGCCTGGGGAGCCGGGGCTTCCCTCCCGACCTGCAGCCGTACACGAGGCTGCTTGAACCTGGAAGGAGTTTGCTCGTGTCGCAAGTTCAAGCCCGCGTTCCCTATAAAGTTAAAGACCTTGGGTTGGCCGATTGGGGCCGCAAGGAGATCGAACTCGCCGAAAACGAAATGCCAGGGCTGATGGCGCTGCGCGAAAAGTACGCCGCTTCGCAGCCGCTCAAGGGGGCCCGCATCGCGGGCTGCCTGCACATGACGGTGCAGACGGCCGTGCTGATCGAAACGCTGCAAGCCCTCGGTGCCCAATGTACCTGGAGCAGTTGCAACATCTTCTCCACGCAGGACCACGCGGCCGCGGCTATCGCCGCCGCCGGCACGCCGGTATACGCCTGGAAGGGGGAAACCAACGAGGAATACGAGTGGTGCATTGAGCAGACGTTGATTTTCCCGGACGGTCAGCCGCTGAACATGATTCTCGACGACGGCGGCGACCTCACGGCGATCGTTCACAAGAGGTTCCCGGAACTGCTGCCCGGCATCCGCGGTATTACCGAAGAAACGACCACTGGCGTCCACGCCCTGCACAAGATGCTGGCCAAGGGCGAACTGAAGATGCCGGCGATCAACGTCAACGATTCGGTCACCAAGAGCAAGTTCGACAACAAGTACGGTTGCCGGGAGTCGCTTGCCGATGGCATCAAGCGAGCCACCGACGTGATGGTGGCTGGCAAGACCGTGGTGGTCGCCGGGTATGGCGACGTTGGCAAGGGCTGCGTGCAGAGCATGGCCGGCCTGGGGGCCCGCGTGCTCGTCACCGAAGTGGACCCCATCAATGCCTTGCAGGCGGCGATGGAGGGCTACCAGGTGGTGACGATGGAAGAGGCCGCGCCGATTGGCCATATCTTCGTCACCACCACGGGCTGCTGCGACATCATCCGCGGCGAGCATATGGAGCGGATGCGCAACGACGCCATCGTGTGCAACATCGGTCACTTCGATATCGAAATCGACGTGGCCTACCTGGAGAACAACCCCAAGATCAAGAAAACCCGCCTCAAGGGCAACGAGGTGGTCGGCGGCCCCGTTGACCGCTACACCTTCCCGGACGGGCACAACGTGATCATTCTGGCCGAGGGGCGGCTGGTGAACCTGGGCTGCGCCACGGGGCACCCCTCGTTTGTGATGTCGAACTCGTTCACCAACCAGGTACTGGCGCAGATTGAATTGTGGCAGAACCACGAGAAATACGAGGTCGGCGTGTACGTGCTGCCCAAGCATCTCGATGAAGAAGTTGCCCGGTTGCACCTCGATCACCTGGGGGCAAAGCTGACCCGACTTACCGAGAAGCAGGCCGAGTACCTGGGTGTGCCCATCGAAGGCCCCTACAAGCCCGAAGGCTACCGGTACTAATGCGGCCATTGCCGCAATGCCGCCGCACCAGGTGCGAAAGCATGTGATGAGTAACCCACGCAAGGACCGGCGGGACAACTCGCCGGTCCTTGCTTGCGCGCGGCCCAAATCGAAAGCGTGAATGAACCATGGATGCCGGCGGCCGGCGATGCGTGCTGTTACCCGGCTTGGGCCAGCAACTCGCGCAGGTGGAAGTGAAACTTGCCCAGCTTTCCGCCATAGTTTCCGGCACTGATGGCGATGAGGCCCTCGCCCGCGGCGGCCTCCATAGCTGCGGCCATCGCCTTGCCGACGGTCGCTTCGTCTTCGCCGTCGAACACGATCTCCAGGGCATGGTTTACGCCGGGAAAAAGCCGGGATTGGGTGCGGCCCCGGAGTGCAGGACAGAATGCATCGGCTGTTGAAGCCACCAGCTTCTTGTAGCGCGAACCGACCTTGCTGCCGCTGCGCACCACGCCGCCAGGGAACGGCAGGATCACGCCGGGCATCGCTTCCAGCGCGGTTACGGCACGCCGGGCCGCGGCCAGGGCGGCTTCGATGGTTTCTGCTTGCAGGATGATGTTTCCGCCGCCAACCCCCTTCCGCACGCCGACGGTTTCCTCCACCAAGAACTCACCGTCCATCGTGGGAATCCGCCAATAGCGGCGGCCACCTATCAGCTTGCTCTTTTGAAAGCCATCGCCGAAATAGCGGATATGCTTGCCTAAGGGCAGACGGTCTGGGGCATCCGGAAGCCCATCGAACACGGCGGTGGTGGGGCACGTCATCAGGCATTGCCCAACGCGGTTGGGAACAGCCTTCGCTAAGGCTTCCGCAGAGAAACCAAAAGCCATCATCGCAGCGCCCGGCCTGCCGTCGGGTGTGGCATCTGGCTCCAGCCACCGCTCGACGGCGGCCTCGGCATCGCACGCAATTACGCTGGTGGCGTAACCGGTGGCCTCGGCCATGGCCGCGCGCAGCCAATGGTCGTCGTGCGCGGTTACGATCAGCCGCACGTAACGCGTGCGAAACGCTTCCGCGAAGGTGTCGTCGATCAGCGTGTTGCCTATCTTCATGCAGACTGCGGAAGCAGGAGGAAACGGTACAACCAAGGCGGGCCCCTGCTGCCCATCGCATGGATCGCCCTGGCGGCGATGCTATGGGATGCCCAGCAGTTTGTGCGTTTGCAGGCTCAATTTCCAGCGGGGATGGCGGCGGCAGTAATCTTCAGCGGCGGCCGTGTTGGCATCGCGGTTGGGGCCATCCATCGGTTGCAGAAAGTAATGATCGAACGCCAGGCCTTCGAACGATTGCGGATCCAACGGCGGTTGTGGGTACACCAGTTTCAGCTCGTTGCCTGAGTCTTGCATCAGCGGGGCACCGGCCTTGGGGCTGACGCAAATCCAGTCGACGCCCGGCGGAGCAGGCAGAGTACCGTTGGTTTCAATGGCCACTTCAAAGCCCCGGCCTTGGAGGGCCGCGATCAGTGGCCCATCGAGTTGCAGCAACGGTTCACCGCCGGTGCATACCACGTAAGGGTGAGAATTGGCCGCCCCGGCACCCGGCGGGTTGTCGCTGTTGCGCTGCAAGGTGGCCTCTCCCGCGGACCATGATGCCGCGGCGAGCCGATCGCGGAGGCGTAGCATCTCCGGTGGTGCGGATTCCCAGCACGTTTGCACGGCGGTAGCCAGTTCTCCCGGCGAGCGGAACTTACCGCCGCCAGGGCCATTGGTGCCGACAAAGTCCGTGTCGCAGAACTGGCAGATGGCCGTGGAGCGATCGGCTTCAAATCCGGTCCACAGGTTGCACCCGGCAAAGCGCAGAAAGACTGCGGGGCGGGCCGTGTGATAGCCCTCCCCTTGCAGGGTGAAGAAGATTTCCTTAACGCTGTACGCCATGACCCATGCGCGGTGGAATCGTTGTGTGCGCGCCGCACCGGCGGCGGGCTGTCCACCTCTAATCTACGCATTGGCAATCTCTTCGAGTACCCATGGTTTGCGGTACTCGGGCCGCGTGAGGAAGCTGCTGGCTTCATCGTCGCCAACGAAGCGGTAGGTATCGAGGTCGAATTTCAGCGTGCGGCCCGCTCGCCAGGCGCAGTTGCCCAGGTGACATAGCAGGCTGGAGGGATGGCCCACGGTTTCCAGGTCGGCCGCCGGTTTAGCGCGAGTGTGCATGCAGTCGATGAAGTTTTGGGCGTGACCAGCATCGTTATAGGTGGCCTCTTCCTCGCGGATGAGTTTGCCGCGGCGATCGAAGGCCCGCCAGCGGCGGTTGCCGATAATCACGTAGCCCTCGTCGCCGAACACGCCGGCCCCTTCCGGTTCGCCTTCCATGGGATAGGCGCTCCAGATCCGCATCTCGTAAGTGAGCATTCGCCCGCCGAAATCCCATGTGACCATCAGGGTGTCGGGCCATTCCTGGGCGTCGTCGAAGTAATACTTGCCGCCCACGGCTGAAATAGTCTGGGGGAATCCCAGCGGCTTCTCGCCGCGGCCCTCGGTGGCCGCTTGCAGAGCCATGCGGGCCAGGTCCAGGCGGTGGACGCCGTCGTTGCCCAGGTCGCCGGTGCCGTAATCCAGGAACCAGCGCCAATGGCTATGGAACCGGTTACGGTTGAAGGGCCGCAATGGGGCGGGGCCCAGCCAGAAATCGTAATCCACGCCCGGCGGAGGCGACGAATCGAAAGGCCGGCCGATGTTGGTCTGCTTGGAGCTTTCCCAAGCCTTGGCGAACACGGCTTTTCCGATGTTCCCGGCGCGAAGGTATTCCAAGAGTGCCGGCACGTGCTTGCCGCTGCGGGCTTGCGTGCCCAACTGCACGATGCGGCCGTGACGCTTGGCTACTTCGACCATCGTTTTGCCTTCGATGGCGTTGTGACCGTCGGGCTTTTCAACGTAAACATCCTTGCCGGCCTGGCAGGCCATGATCGTGGGGATGGCATGCCAATGGTCGGGCGTGCCAAGCACCAGGGCATCGACCTGTTTGTCGTCGAGCGCCTGGCGAAAGTCTTTGATGGTGTGGGGGCGGCGTCCCATCACCTTGGCAATCTGGTCGGTCCGGCTGCCCAAGACCGACTCGTCAAGGTCGCACACGTACTTGACATCGACCTGCGGCAATGAAGCGAAGGTGTTCAGCAGTCCATTCCCTCGACCCCGCACGCCAGCCACGCAGACCACCACACGGTCGTTGGGGGCGGCCTTTGCCCTCGGGGTTTGCGAGAGCACTGCCGACACCGCGGCCGCCCCGAGCGTTGCTTGCGACGTACGGCCTAAAAACTCGCGACGGTTCATCGTGCGTCCTCCCCCTGTGACAATTCGGCCAGATGATGGATTGCTGCGTTGTGACCGCCCAGATCGCGATCCGGAGCCATCCGTCCACGGATCCCCTCTCGCGGCGATTGGGCTATCGCAAATGAAGCCGACACCGCGAAACGTATCGGTAGCCACCGATGCAAGAATAGCCGATCACGGAGTCCAATGCGACTTTTTGCCAACAGAGAAGACGGAGAAGGAGGGGGGCCAACCATTGCGGCGCCTACCGCAGGCGGCGACGAGAACGATGGACACCGAGCGGACAAGCGTGACCTGCCGACACACCACGGCCGTTGCAGCTTGCCGCGCGCGATGCCGATGTGCCGAAAACCGTCTGCGGGTTTCGATCAGATGCCTTCGTCGACCTGGGAGGCCAGCGGTTCGCCCAGTTCGACGAAGCGGCTGCGGCCATCGCTTTCCAATTCCAGCCGTTGCCGATCCTGATCGATCTGGCGGACGGTAAATTCGAGCTCGCCCACCCGGGCCTGGTCGCCTTCAAACAGTTTAACGATCCTTCCCAGCGTGCGCACGTTGATCCAGGCTTCGACGCGGTCGCCCCGTTGGATCACCGCCGTCAGGATCGCATGTTGTTCGTGCGGAAAGCCAACGGGACGCTCGGCAGGCTGCTCCACCTGCAGGCGGAAGGAGTGCGTAGCCTCGTGGCCCAGCTCGTCGATCAATTTCACGGCAACTTCGTAATCGCGCTGCGGTTCGCTTGGCACGGTCCAATGCAGAACGCGATCCTCATCGAGCTGTGCACCCTGGGGGGCTGCAACCAGTTCGATTTGCAATTTCTCGTTGTCGCCATCGGGATCGCTAGCCATCAGCGGCACACGGAGCGATTCGTTGGGACGCACCCGCCGCGTGGTGTTGGCCAACTCGGGCAGTGCGTTGACAACCTCGACGCTGAAACGATGCTCGGCCGAGCGGGGCGGGATCCCACTATCGGTCACCTTGACGGTGAAGTCGTACGTTGCCAACTCGGCCGTTTCCGGCACGGACCAGTTTACGGTACCGGAGGGCTCGACCGTCGCTCCTGCCGGGCCATCGACCAGTTCGAACTTCAGGCCGCCTCCGGGGCCGTCGGCATCCTTGGCTTCCAGCCGATAGCGATATGTCTTGGAACGCGGAGCCGGAGGCGGTGTGGATGCACTGAACTGGGGCGGCTCGTTGGTCGAGAAGACGTGTCGCCCGTTGATCATGTCCTGGTAGGCGGCCAGGTCGCCGAAGCGCAAGGGCGTATCGGGAGGCTCGGCCAGCGCCGCCAGTCGCGGCTGCCCCGCGGTGGAAGCCCCGGGCATCAACAGTGCTTCAACCACGGCCCGCATCTCAAGCATGCCGGTATCTTCCTGCGGAGAGATCGTGAGCCGCGTGATCTTGTGCAAATGGCCGGAGCGGTAAAAACCGTGAAGGAACGCAGTTACTTGGGCCAACGAACCGCGGCCCGACACCGTGAACGGCAGCCGAAGGTTTTCGTCCATCCGCGTGGGCCGGGCAGCTTCTACCTGGGCTTGTTGCAGCCGCACTTCCGGCGAATCGATCAATTGAAGCAGCCAGTTCTGGTACAGCGTGCCGGCCCGGCGTTCGTCGCTGGGCAGGGAGCGTTCCCGCCACAGATCCAGACGCTCGACATTTTCATACAGCTCGATCTCGAGCATATCCCGATCGCTCAGTTCAGCCAGCTTGGCGGATAGCTGCCGTTCTCGCTGCTCGAAGACGTTCTGCACCTTGCCCCAGGTGAACCACAACCCCAGGAACACCACGATCCCGCCAAATGCGATGGCCAGTTTCTTTTCGCGGGCGGTCATGAGCGATCCTCCCCGGCAGCAGGCGATGCGGCCGATGTCGATTGGCTTGGTGCGGAAACCTCCGTGCCCGCCGGCGGCAACTCCGTCTCGCCCTGCTGCTCAGCGGTTCCCGATGCGGCCTCAGCCACGGGGGTGCCCTCGGCGGACATCAGCAACGGGTCAACCTGGGGGGCGGCCACGAGCACTTGCGACCGGAACCGCCATCCGTATCGGGGATGCTTGGGTTCGCGCTGGCGGCTCTTGGCCTCGACACGGTGATGATCGTCGCGGAGCGCCCGCTCGAGTTCATCGACATCGCCCGACTGTTGTACGAGCCCTTCCAGTTGGATATCGCCGCCACTGCCGGCCGTATGGGCGCTAAGCTGCAACCGCGTCAGTACGGCTTGCCGGAAGTCCGGCGAGCGGTCGGAAAGATAGTAAAGCTCGTCGAGCCACGAAACGTTGGAGGCCTGCCACGACTTGATCACATCCACCTGTGCCTGGACTTCCCTGGCTTTTTCGACGATGGCTTCGGTGCTCTTGAGCTGGGCATCGGCGGCGGCGATGCGCTGGTCCAGGTCGGACAGCGTCCGGTAGTACAGCCAGAGCCCCAATAGTAGCAGCGATCCAACGGCCGCTGCTGCAATTGTCACGGTGCGGGTTTTGCTCGGTGGCGGCGGCGCCTTGCGCGGGTTGAGAAAGTCAAATGCCGGCGCCGATTCCTCGGCCTGGTCGACCAGCGCCCCCAACAGGGCCACGAAATGTTCGGGGCGCTCGGGCTGGGAACGGTCGCCCGCGGTTTGGAGACCCGCCAGCGGCGGGCACGTCTGCACGGGCAGTTCGAGATTCTCGGCCAGGCGTTCGGCCAGTTCCTCATGTGCGGGGGTATCGCCCCAGAGATAAATGGCTTCGACGCGGCCGTTGCCCAACTGGTGATGGACGGCGGCCAGCGAGCGGCGCACCTCTCCGATCAATGCGCGGCAATCCGAGGGTTCCGCCACGACATCGTTCGCCAACCGGGCCGTGCGCGTGAATACGACATTGCCGTGCGCGATGGCGGTCAGGTCGGCCTCGCCCGGCAGCAAGTCTACCAGCAGGCACAGTGATTGTTTGCTGGCTTCGTTGCGGCGGTTGAACAGCGCGGCGGCTGCGCAGGGACGCAGTACGATCCGCTCGACTTCCACGCCCAGCTTTTGGCAAACCTGCCGGACTTCGTCCAACGTGTCCGGCGAGATAGCCGCCGCCAGCACTTGCCGCGGTTCATCGACTGCGGTGGTGAGCGGTACATAGTCGAGCGGCCATTCGGCGCCCAGCGTGTTGAATTCCCGCATGGCTTGAAAGCGCACCATGTCGGGCAGTTCTTCATCGGGCGAGGGGGGAAGTGTCAAGGGTTTCAACTCGACACTTGCCCTGGGAATGGAAACCACGGCCGGCGCGCGGCTGACGCGGTTGGAACGCATGGCGGCGGCCAGGGTTTCGCCCGGGTCGTCATCCGCACCCAGCGGAACGGCCAGCAGGTGTTCGATCACCGTTTGGTCGCCACGGACATTCGCCACGGCCACGCGGCCCTGGTTGCGATCGTATTCAAGTGCCAGCCAGCGGGGCATATCCGGTCAACTCGCTTGAAAACACGGGGGAACGCCGCGCCACGGCGGCGATGCAATTTCGACCTGACACAACGGCGGCGACGGGAGGAATACCAAATTGGCGGCTGCCGCCATGGCCGCACTCCCTCCAGGCTGCCATCATGGCAGGCCGGCGGGAGTATCGCCGACCACGGTTTGGCCCAGCGTATCGAGGGAATAGCCGCGTCCCAAGTGGCTGATATCTCTCCAGAATACTAGCCGGGGGTTGGCGCGGCTACCGTCAATAATGGCTTCAATACGGGCCGCCGGCCCCCCCTCATCGTAGAAACCAACGATCTGGGCGCGGTACACGTCGCCGCCGGCCGAAACCAGCGGGATCAACATCTTCATCTGCTGCAACTCCACGATGCCTTCGGTAAGCAGCCACGTTTCGTGCCGGCGCGATGGGTTATCGCTCAAAAACGGATCGATCTCGCGTGTGGCGATGATCTCGGAAACCGTTTCCTCGTCGATCCCCGGCAGCCCCAGCAACAGCGCCTTGGGGGCCTGGTTGATGTTCAACCGGCCCGGGATGATTTCGGCCGCATTCACGGCGGCATAGTCAAGCAGCCGGGGCAGGTAGGTCGCCATGTCGACGATGTCGTCCTTGAACAAAACGTCGAGCGTGACCGTTTCCGACTCGCCCTGCACATTGGCCTCGGTCTGGACACCGATCAGGTCCAGCACGGTCGTTAGCCGAACACTGCCGGACTTCTCAAAGTCGAGGTTCAAGCCGCCGGTAGCTTGCTGGACGTTGTTCCCTTCTCCATTGTCAGCACTGTTGGAACCGCCCGAACCCCGGGAACCACCCGAGCCACCCGAGCGCGGGCCGTTCTGCCGATAGGCGACGATGAAATCCGCCCAGCCCGGCTCCAGCTTTTCGCTCAATTGGGCGTGCAGTTGTTGGAGGTCGGACTGGTTGAGGTCGATCTTGGGTTCGCCCTCGGGATTGAGGTTCTTTTCAGCGCTGTGCAGCGTGAGGTAGGCCGACCAGCCGCGCGTCATGTCCGCACCGGTTTCATCGACGATCATCCCCGACGAATAGGCCATCTCGCTGGCGTCGATCATGCCATTGCGGTTGGCATCGGGACCGAACAGCAATTCAGGGGTAACGTCCTTAACCAGCAGCAGTTCTTCAACGGTTTCGGGCGGGCCGTTGCGAGGCCGGTACGGCGGGTCCAGGCCGGAGTAGTACTCGGCTTCCGCACCGAACTCGCGCGGTTCATCGTCCGGGTCGATCCAATCCAAGATCGCATCGGCAATGGATTCAGTCATGCCCGGCAGCGTCATCAACAAGTCGCGGCCGCCGTTCTCCTGCTGGGCATCGGCAATCAACAGGGCCTGCAGATTGAGCCGGGCCGATTCGTCCTCCAAGCCATAACGCAAACCCGCGTAGCGGCCTTCTTCATCAATGCGGGCGGCGATGATTGTGAACCGCCCGCGATCCGCCGCTACGCCGCCATCGTACACCAGTTGGCCGCAGAATCGTTCGTTGTCGTAATGGCCGCCGTACTGGAGTTGAGTGTCGTAGGGCTCGCGGAGAAATTCCACGACCATTTGCAGGCCACTTTCGGCCAACGCTCGCGATTGGATGCGGCGTCCATACAGGTCCGCGGCTTCATACTCGGCGATCATCAACTGCGAATAGGTATACGCCGCCAGGCTCAGCACCGCAGTCACCACCAATACCACCAGCAGAATGGCCCCCTGCCGCTGGCACCGCCGCGAACCTTGCGACGATTCCACGGCAGCGCGGCTGCGTGTGCTTGTTGTCTTCGAGGTGTATTGCACTCGCCCGGCGTTCATCAGCGGCCTCCTGTCCCAGCGGAACCGCCAGATGCACTGGATGAACTATTGGACTGCGTGTCCTCGGTGGTGGTCGAGGCGTCGCCTTCCAGCGTGGTTGGTTCGGCCGCCGGCAGATGGACGACGAGCCGATAAACGCGAAGTTCATCGAGCGAATAGTTGCGCAGCGCCCCCGGACCGCCGGCACCGCCGTAGGTTGGGCCGGCAGATGGTACGGCTCCGCCCGATGGCCCGTAGCCCGAGGGAAGCTCGGAATTCATTGAACCGTCATCGGGCGGCGCGAACGCGAGTGTGATCTCAACCGCCAGCGGCAAACCGGCGCGTTCGTCGCTGTTCCAGTCGTAATACCACTGGGTGCCGTCATAAAACCGGTAGGTGAGATCTGCGACTTCCGGCGCGATGATAAACGCCTCATCTCCGGTATCGTCGATCATTCCCATTTCGAGCGCGTACTGTTCCGATGCCCGGCTGCGCACACGCCGGACCAACCCTCCCAGCACGGGATGAATGTAGTAGCTGACGGTCTTAACGTCGCTGATGTGGTCGACGGTGCGCCCATCGGGTCCGACCGCCACCATTTGCTGGAATTCGTCCAACCGGGGAAGGCGGGACACGTCCACCTGCAGAACATTCAGCCCACGCTGATCGATTCCCGCGTACAACCCTGGGATGGTTTGCGGGGCTTCGGCGGATAGCGACGACGACTGCGAATCGCTCTCATCAGCCTGGTCATTGCCGCCAGAACCGCTCGCGAGGTCGCCTGCGGAGTCGAGGCCTTCGGCAAGTGCGTCGGCATTGAAACTGCCCGCCGCAGCCGGCACCAGGGCATTGAAATTGAGCGGGTCGTATCGCACCGCCGCCCGAATGTCCTCGGCCATGCGCTGCATCAAGGCCCTGGCAAGCTGCGCTTCTTCCACCCGGCGGCGGCTTGTGTCGAGACTCAGTAGTTGGAAGTCAATCATCAAGAGCAGCGCGCTCAAAATGACGATTGAGATGCCGATCGACAGCAGCACCTCCAGCAGCGTGAAACCGCTGCGAGCGGGTTGGCGCGATGTGTGCAGCAAGGCGTGCATCAGAAACCTCCCGACGAGGACGACGTCGTCGATGACGACATGCCGCCGGCTGATTCCGTTTCTGGCAGCATCAGGCCGGGATCGCGAATCCAGCGTACCAGGGAGTAACTGGCCGGCTGCGCTCCGCCCGGGCGGTTCTGATACACGGTGACGCGCAGGGCCACCATCGTGCCGGGCACCGGAGCATCTGCTGTCAGGGGCATCAGTTCCACCGAGTACATCCACTCGTCTTCTTCATCCACGGTGGGGAGGTTCTCCGCACCCGTCAGCGCCCACATCTGACTGATCGGCATGTCGGCAACGGGATCGGCGGGAAGCGTTCCGGCCGCAATGTGCGAACTGACACTCTCGCACAACAGTTGCGCCATGGTGATATCGACGGACTCTTGCGATACGTCGAGACTGGTGGTCAACATCGAGCCCACGATACCCAGAATGGCGGTCGTGACGGCCAAGGCCAGGATCACCTCCAGCAGGGAAAAGCCGCTGCGGTGGGTCATCGTGTCCCTCCACCGGGCAAGCCGCCCGGATTGGGACCTGTTGGCAAGAGCCCTTGGTGATGTTCGATCTCGGACACCTGGACGATGCCCGTCAATCCTCGCAATTGCAGGGTGATCGTGTCGCCCTGGTCGTTGACCAGCGTTACGATCGCATCGCTGGTGGTACCATCGGGATAAAACAGAATGGGAGGCGCAAGATAGGAACTGCCGACCGCATCAGCCACCTGCACCGCTCGAATGTCCATCCCCACTTGCCCGGAGGCAAACTTGATTTCCTCGGGCAGCGTTTTCTGATGCACGGCCGAACCGGCAGTGTAACTCCCGGCCCTGTTCTGCGGGTTGTTGTAGGGCGAGCCGGCCACGCCGGCGCCGCCCGGCGCTACGGGGCCGAGGCCGCCAGAACGGGCGCCAAACCCCGTGGTGTCGCCGCTGAAGTTACCCTGTGTCACTCCGCCGCTGGAACTGGTACCGCCGGAGGCTTCCAGCAGGGCATCGTCGCCTTCCCACGGCTGAATGACGTACTCGCCCGATTCGATCTCGTAGCGGAACACCTGGGTCAAGCCGCTGGTCATGGCTTCCACGCGGGCTGCGGACCAGTCGCCCCGCACCTGGTCGGCCGCTTGCCGCAGGTATTCGTCGTCAAACACGAACAGGGCCGGAATCACCATGGCGGCCATGGCAACCATCAGCGCCAGTACCAGCAAAATCTCCAGCAGCGTGAAGCCCTGACGTGCCCGCTGGGCTGGGTGGCGACCACCGGCAAGACCGCGAGCCGCGACCCCGCAAGTGGGGCTTCGTTTCATGCAGCGACGCATGGAATGCTCAGCGGCCATGCAGGACCCGTGGCGTGACTGGTCGCACCGGAAATAGCGGGAGCCTGCCCGCTACCGGTTGTAATGGACGTCGTCATCCGTACCAGGTGAACCGTCGGGCCCTACCGAGTACAGATTGAAGGTGCGGTTATCTTGCGCCGTTTCGTAAACGTACGGCTGGCCCCAAGGATCGAGCGGAAGCTCGGCCCGATCGAGGTATTGGCGCCAAGTCCGGCCCGGCGGCAGGTTTCCCGGCTGAACGACGAGGTCTTCCAGCTTGGTGGGGAGCACCTTCATATCGATCCGGTAGAACTTGATGGCTTGCGCGAGGCCGGCCATCTGCATCTTGGCCGTATCCGCATCGGCCTTGTCTTGGGTGCCGAAAATAGACACGGCCACCACGCCGCCAATCGCGACGATGATCGCCAGCACCAGCAGCACTTCGATCAGGGTAAAACCACCGCGGCGGCGGGTACCGCCAGCAGCACCAACAGGACGGGGCCGGCCAGCGGTCCGGCGAATCAGGCGGGGATTCATTAGCAAACTCCTCGTGCAACAATCCATTTCAAACAACCTGCGCGACCGGTTGCCAAACCTGGCGGTCATGGCCGCACAACCTCCCGAACCCCGGGAGATACCTCGTCTCGCGTTGCGGGGGGAAGCGAGACGGACATTGGTTACTTCAACCGCAGCCAAACCCAGCGGCGTTACCGACCGGCGAACAACCGCTACGGTAATCGTGCTCTCTCGCTCAGGCAGGCTCCTAAATCGCGGTGCTCATGGTGACCACCGGCAACAGCAGCGCAACGGCCAGCAGCATCACCATCCCGGCGACCAAAAACAGCATGGCCGGTTCCAGCAGGCGAACGAACAAGTCGAGTTGCCGCCACGTGCGGCGTTCCAGGCCATCGGCAATGTCGATCAATACGCGGTCCAACGTGTTGGATTCTTCTGCCACCGAAATCATTTCGACGACCGACGTCGGGAAATGTCCGCACGACGACAGCGGTTTCGCCAGCGACTCCCCGGCGGTGATGTTTTCGGTAGCGGTGCCCACGGCGTCGGAAAGAACACGGTTCCCGACGGCTTCGCGGCTGATTTCCAGCGACCGCAGGATCGGCACGCCGTTGCGGAGCAGCGTGCCCAATACGCGGCAAAAGCGGGCTACCGCAAAATTGCGGAAAATATCGCCCACCAATGGAATCTTCAACTTGATGTTATCGCGCCACAGACGTCCTGCCTCTGTGCTGGTCTTCACGCGATAGAAGGCCGCTAACCCTATGATACACGCCGCGGCGATCCACCAGTAGCGTTGCGCAAAGGCACTGGAGTCCAGTAGCGCGTCGGTCAGCCAAGGCAAGGACCCCCGCGACCGCAGGCGGTCGAACATGGGGGCGAACTTCGGAACGAAAAACACCAGCAGCACGGTGACAATCAGCGTGCCTACCACGGCCAGCACCATGGGATAGGCCAAGGCCCCCATGGTGCGGCCCTTGAGGTCGTCCTGCTGTTCGGTGAATTCGGCAACCCTTTCGAGGGCGTCTTCCAGGAAGCCGCCCTCGCTTCCGGCCCGGACCATGCTGATGGCCATTTCGCCAAACACCTTGGGGTGCCGTGCCATGGCTGCCGGCAGGGGTTGGCCGTCCTGCACCTGGCGGTGGATGTCTTCCAGCACGGCGGCCAGGGCGGCGTTGGAAGCTTGACGCCCCAGCACCTCCAAGGACCGCAGCAGCGGCACCCCGCTGCGCAGCAGGTCGGCCAGTTGCCCATACATCACTGACACGAGCGCGGCCTTGATGCGCCGTCCGCCCCGGGCCCGCTGCTTGGCTTCCTGGACTTCCAGCGGGAATAGCGCCTTGGCATCGAGCAACGCCAGCGCCTCGTGTTGCGTGGCGGCTTGCAGCCGGCCCGTCACACGATTCCCTGAAAGGTCGCGAGCAACGTAAGAGAAGTCGGGCATTCGAGGTTCGCAGTGTCAGTCGTTTGTTTCCAGGCGGCTATGTCCGTGGGTCGGCAGATTCTGATGCCGTTGGTGATCCCGGCGCACCGCCTCAGCTCATTTGGATGTTGAGTCCCTTGGTGACGCGGGACACTTCCGCGATGGAAGTGCGGCCGTCGAGCACTTTTAACCAGCCATCCTCGCGCAATGACCGCATGCCTTGGGCTCGGGCGGCTTTCATGATCTCCCAGCTTGTCGCCCGGTCGTGTGCCAGTTGCCGCACTTGCTCGGTATTCACCAGCAGTTCGAACACGCCCAGCCGGCCCGAATAGCCGACATTGCGACATTCTCGGCAACCAACCGGCCGGTAAAGCGGCCCTTGGAGACTGTCTCTAGGGAAGTCGGGCGGCAATTCCTCGGCATCGGGCTCGTATGCTTCCTTGCAATGCTTGCAGAGGCAACGCACCAGCCGCTGGGCCATCACGGCTTCCACCGTGCTGGCCACCAGGAACGGTTCCACGCCCATATCCGTGAGTCGGGTGTACGCGCTGGCAGCGTCGTTGGTGTGCAGCGTACTGAATACCAGGTGCCCCGTAAGCGACGCTTGAATGGCGTTCTCGGCCGTTTCCAGGTCGCGGATTTCGCCGACCAGCACGATATCGGGGTCGTGACGCAGGATGCTCCGCAGCGATGCCGCGAAGGTCAAGCCGATCCGGGCATGCACTTGAATCTGGTTGATGCCGTCCAGGTGGTATTCGACCGGGTCTTCAGTGGTGATAATCTTGTTTTCGTCGCTCTTGATCTCGTTGAGCGCGCTGTAAAGCGTGGTCGTCTTACCCGAGCCCGTGGGGCCCGTCACCAGGACGATGCCGTGCGGAATCTGGATCAATTCGCGGAAGGTGGCATAGGTGTCGGCTTCCATGCCAATGCGGCGGAGCGAGAATTCCATCCCGCCCTTGTCAAGGATACGCATGACGATCCCCTCGCCGTGCAGCATGGGGATCACCGAAACACGGACATCGATCTCGCGGCCGGCCACTTTCAGCTTGATGCGGCCGTCTTGGGGCAGCCGCTTCTCGGCAATGTTGAGCCGGGCCATGATTTTCAAGCGACTGATAATGGCCGCCTGGAAGCGATTGATTTCGCCACGCACCGGTTGCGGCTGGAGCATGCCGTCAATGCGGTAGCGAATCCGCAGGCCGGACTCTTGCGATTCAATATGGACATCGCTCGCCCTGGATTCGATGGCTTCGAGCAGGATCTCGTTGACCAGCCGAATCACCGAGGGTTCCTGGGCCTGTTCGGAAAGCTCCGAGCCATCGGTTTCGAGGTCTTCGAGCAGTTCGACCTCACCGTTGCTCTCGGCCTTGGCGGCCAGCAGACCGTCAATCGTTTCGCTGCCCACTCCCAGGTGAGTCTTGATCAGCTTGCCGATCTCGCGGCGGCTGGCCAGCACCGGCTCAATAGTCAGGCCCGTGCTGGCTGCGACTTCATCCAACGGGTAGAGATCGAAGGGGTCGCTCGTCGCCACCACCAGCGAGCCGTTGTGCCGGCGGACGGGAAACAAGAACTGGCGGTGCATGAGCCGCTGCGGGAAGGAACTCAGCAGCGACAGATCGACCTCGGCCTCGGCCAGATCGACAAAATCCAGGCCCACTTCTTCGCCGAGCGCGCGAAGCACCTGCTCCTCCGTCGCGAATCCCAGTTCGACCACGGCCTGATCCAACCGCATTCCGTCGGTCTGGTGGGCACGGCTGGCGTCCAACTGTTCGCGATTGAGCAATCCGCGTCGTAGAAGAATCTCACCTACTTCCATGTCACTCCGATCGAGCGTCTCAGTGGTGCAAAACTGCGGGGGGGAAACGAACAGGGTTGACCGTCCATGGCGGGAGGCTGGGCGAGGGGGCAGCGCGATGGCGAGGCGGCTGAGGCCCAGACTCCATACTGACCGCCCCGGCAAGGCTGTCAATGCCCCCGCTGCCCGGGGGGCTAACAACCACAAGCCGCCAGAACCCAGGCGGATCGCTGGCGCAAAGCATCCGGCCCTATTACATGGAACCCCGCTACCCCGGGGGAGGTTTCGCCGGCGCTAAGAAAAAACAGCCGCA
Organism: uncultured Pirellulales bacterium; assembly: GCA_964511065.1. Lineage (GTDB taxonomy): Bacteria > Planctomycetota > Planctomycetia > Pirellulales > S012-138 > CALBRZ01. The sequence continues at coordinate 44,763 of CAZEEG010000025.1, forward strand.
ATAGCGCAAATTGGCTGTCTGACAGCAGCTTCAGCGATAGCTGCCAGGCGTAAGTACCAATTGAGAAGCCGGTTAGGGCAAGTGGTCGGGCGGCCGCGGCAAACGGGTCGATACCAGGCCCCCCCGAACATGCCCGTCGTGTGGTTCAACACACCCCCCATAACCGCTGCCACCCTCCCGGTGGTTGCCTACGATTGGCTTGCCCGGCTCTTCCCCGCTGGGAAGTCGATAAACACCTTCAGTGCGCCCTCGCGGCGGTGCTTGAAAAGGTCGAAGGCCGTTTGAATGTCTTCCAACGGCAGGCGGTGGGTGATGATCGGCGAAACGTCCACCCGGCCCTCGTTGATCCATTTCATCGCCAGCGGGAAGTCGCGGCGAAAGTCGGGGTTGATGCTCGTGTGAACTGTCAGGTTCTTGAGCATCACTTTCCGCCAGGCCACGTTCTGAAGCCGCGCTTCCGATACCCCGAAGTACAATAACCGGCCGCCGTACCGGCACAGGTCGGTACACAGTTCAAGGCATTGTTCGCGGTGGCCCACGGCCTCGATCACCACGTCTGGCAGGGTGCCGCCGGTGATGCGCTCAACGGCCGCAATTGGGTCTTCCTCGGCCGAGTTCACGACCGCCGTGGCGCCCATCTTGGGACTGGTCTTCAACCGGCTATTGAGCCGGTCGATGCCGATGATGTGCCGCGCGCCCAGGTTGCGCACGCACGCATTGAACAACTGCCCGATCGGCCCCTGCCCCACAATGGCCACATCCAAGTCGATCAGGTTCGGCAGTTTCTTCAGGGCAAAGATGACGGTGCCCAGCGGTTGGGCCAGTAAAGCCTGGGGCTCATCGGGCCGCGGATCCAGCGGAATTGCCCGTTCCTCGCTGACCACAAATCGCTCGAATAGTCCTTCCTGGTTCACCGGTACGCACAACACGCGGTCGCCCACCTTGAACTTCTCACCGCTGGTGGCTACCACCGTGCCCGTCATTTCGTGCAGGGAATGGCCCAGCACGGGCGGGAACTCGGGATAATCGCCGTCGAAGAACAACAAGTCGGAACCGCACAAGCAGGCCAGCTCCACCTGAAAGATGATCTCCCCACGCGAGTCGGGCGAAAGTTCCGGCTCGGGCACGTCGATCAGGCGAATCTTGCCTGGCGCGTAGATTTGGCCGGCGAGCATGTTCAGCGCGCTCCAGCGGGTGTGGCTGCCAGTTCAGCTTCCGCCGCCAGGATCGGCGCCACCAGTTCATCGATCTCTCGCTCTTCTTCGGCGGTGAGGCGGCGCTGCGGGGGCCGCGGTTGGCCAAAGTCCAAGCCGGTTGCCCGAACGGCATATTTGAGGAATGAAATGTTGTACGAATTGCCGGCCCGGGCCCGGTAATCTTCAATCGGCCGGATGATCTCCAGCAACCGCATGGCTTGGGCCCAGTCGCCCTCGGCACAGGCGGCGTGCATGGCCAAGGTCAGGTGAGGGCAAAGATTGCCGGCACCGCTGGTATACCCGGTTGCTCCGGCCAGCATGAAGAACGGGGCAAACCGCTCCGCCGACCCACAGAACCATTCGAGCCGCCCGTCGTCCTCGCGCACCACGCGCGTGAACGCATCCACGCAATTCACCGAGTACTTCACGCCCACGACCTTGGGATGTTCGGCCAACTCCAGCAACAGCCGGTCGGACGGAATCTCCGACTTCTTATAGACAATCATGGGAGCCGCCACCTTATCGAGCAGCTCGCCGTAATAGTCACGGGCACCGGCATCGGACAAGTACGGAGCCGACAGCGGCATCACCAGCAAGGCATCGGCCCCGGCTTCCACACCGCGGGTGCCAATCTCCACGGCGTGGCGAATCTGCAGGCCGACAGGAGCCACCACCACGCCTTCGCTCCCAACCACTTCTCGTGTCATGGCGATGGCGGAGACTACTTCGTCCGCACTCAGGCTATGAAATTCGGAACTGCCAGCGCACGGGATAAACACTCGCATGCCGGCATCGAACAGCCGCTGCGTATGCTGGCGCATGACATCAAGATTCAACTCGCCCGCGGCATCAAACGCAGTGACAGGAACGATTTGAACGGTGCGGAGCGCCTCAGGGCGGAACGAGCGGGCCATGGTCAACTCCCAAAGGGATGGCGGGGGGGACGATCGACGGCATGAACAGGCGGCAGGGCCGAACACAGACATTTTCACCGGGGCAGTCCCTGCAGTCACACACCGGCCTGCCCCGGCCAAAACGGGTCCATCCGCGCGGAACGAAGCTTGCCGCCGTGAGTACCTGCCGTTGTAAGCCACGCCGCGCGGCGGGTCAAGAAATGACATCGACCAGCCGATCCGTCGCTGCCACTTGTATTAGCTGCCCGGAACATACCGGCACGAACGTGCTGATCCGGCAATGAATATCCCGGCGGTACCCGTTTGATTGACACCAGCGCAGTGAATGTCCGCTTACACTGGAAAGGGAAAGACTTGTCCCCCGATCCTTCGACGACCAGATATCGGCGGTGCAACAATCCGTAAGTCCGCTCAATCGGAACGGAATCGCTGCGCCCGCTCGTCGGCGCTGCCCTGGTGGTCGCTTACCAATTCATCGAGCATGTTCACTTCGACACGGGCGTTATGCCTCAAGGCATCCGGGGAGGTCTCCAGCGTATAGGGTTCATACTGCGCGGCCTGGCTTAGCCGGATGCGGCGGGGATCAACCGTTAACTCTTCGAGGAATTCCTGTACAGCGCGGCAGCGGGCAAACGACAGTTCCCACGGATCGCGAAACGGCCCACCAGGTGGAAGCGGCTGCAATGACGTATGGCCGCGCACTTCGATCTTCTGCGGCTTGCCCAGCATTTGAATGACGCTGCGCTGAAGTTCCGCCTTGGCATCCTCGGTTAATTCGGCGCTGCCCTCGCCGAAGTAAACCACCCCGCCAATCACGGTCCGCCGGGCCTGGCGCAGAGACTGCACCCGGGCGTGATCGCCGCGCGCTGCCTTTACGCGGTCGCCGCCGTCCATCGTGTTGGTGCGCATGGCCCTGCCCTGGATCGCCAACTTGGCAATCTGGCTATTGCGGGGCTTGTGCATCCCTGGCGCCATGCTCGCCGCAGAACTATCGTGGCCAAACTGCCGTCGAAAGCTCTCCACCAGGGCTTGGAATTTCTCTTGCTGCTTCACCTCGCTCAAAGATACGAGCATGATAAAGAAGGTCAGCAGCAGCGACATCATATCACCGAATGTCACCACCCACTCGGGGATGCCGCCCGAATCGTCATTTTCCGGTTCGGCCATGAAGCTTCTCGGATGGTTGTAGCATTGGTGTGACGATGGAATGTTGCGTCACGGATGTCCGGTCATCTGGCGTCATTGTCGTGCCAGGTCTCTGCTTCTTCATTACAACTTGTGGGATTTCTTCAAACGGATATCAACGTAGCGGGTATTGACCGTGCAGGAATCAATCAGGTTTACGCTGCCTTATCTTCTAACTCCCGCTGCTTGGGTGGAATGAACGTGCGGAGCTTCTGCCCGATCACTCGGGGATTGTCGCCCGATTGAATCCCCATCACGCCGCGGAGGGCAATTTCCATCGCCAGCATCTCTTGGCGATGAAGAAACCCCAGTTTGTCGGCAAAAGGCAGACAGATGAGGTTAGAAACAACCGCGCCGTATAAAGTGGTGAGCAGTGCGACCGCCATACCGGCACCAATGGACGAGGGGTCTTCCATGTTCCCCAGCATGATAATCAGACCCAGCAAGGTGCCGATCATACCGTACGCGGGTGCGTACCGTCCCAATTGATCCAACAGGGCCTTGCCGGCAGCATGCCGGGCCGCCACGGCGTCCATCTCGGTGCGCATGATATCGTCGATCACTTCCTGCGGTGTGCCATCAACCGACATCTGGATGCCAAGCACCACAAAGGAGTTGTCCACTTCGGTCAACTTGCTTTCCAGCGCCAGCAGGCCATCGCGACGTGCCGTTTCCGCCAGGCTGACGATCAGATCGATCAATTCCGGTATACTCTGGGACTTGTTGAAGAACACGGTCTTCATCACACTGCCCAGCGTCAGGAAGTTTTTCAAAGGGAAAGAAATCAACACGGCGGCAAACGCGCCGCCGACCACCACCATCACCGAGGGATAATCGATAAAGGCTCCGAAACTAGCGCCCTCGGCGATCATGATGGAAACCACCATGACCAGGATGCCAAGCACCAGGCCGACGACGCTTGCAATGTCCATTTCGACTTCGTCCTACGTTCTTGCTTGATCGTTGCCCGGCACGTGCCTGCCCTGTCCCAAGGCCAATCCCTTTAGAATCCACACGCCGCCGCCTTCTGATGTGAAAGTCGGAAGCATCGCAATGCACTCCGATCACGTTCGAGGTATGCGTGGTGCCGCCTTCCATAAGTGGAAACCTGGCGCCGGTTCCGGCGAGCCAGCATGCCAACGGCGCGGGCGTCCCCGCTCGGTATTGCCGCGGATGCTGTCAGCGTTCGTGACCACGGGCGGGTGGAGGAATCAAATACTTTGCGCGCTGGTATTCGATGGCCCTCCGCATCACTTCGTCCATCGACTCCTTGACCACTAATCGCTCGTCGCCCGTTAAGGTGATGAACGTGTCGCCGCGCGATTCCACGTAGCGGATCAACTCGGCATTGAGCACAAAGACCTCGTCGTTGAGCCGCGTCAGTTTGATCATGGCAGTGGCGGGAGTCGGGACCCTGGAGTTAGCGCCGCAGGTTCATCAACTCGTCGAGCATTCGCTGCACGGAGTCGATGACGCGCGTGTTGCCGCGGTACTGGGTAGACGACAGGATCAGGTCGATCAGGTTGGCGCCAATGTCGGTATTGGACAACTCGCGGGCGCCCGCAATGATCCGGCCGATACCCTGTTCACCGGGCGTGCCCATGATGGGAAGCCCGGAGTTGACGCCCGGGGCAAACAGGTTCTCACCACGCTGCTCCAAGCCGGCGTTGTTGGCGAATCGAGCCAGGATCAATTGGCCCAAATCGCGCGTAATCCCGTTGGAGAACACGCCGCGGATGACGCCGTCTTCTGCGATGATGTAGCTGCTCAACGAGCCAGGCGGCGAACCGTCCTGCCGGCTGGCTGCGAGCGAACTGGACTCCGTGGCCAGGCCCGATAGCTGCGAGAAGTCCAGTTCAAACTCCAGCGGACTGGCACTACTGACATCCCGCCGCTGCACGCTCACGGTGGATTCGGTGACGTTGATCACGTTGCCTTCACCGTCGAACTCAATCAGGCCAGTGCCGACAGAAACTCGAGCGCCCGAGGCCGGCTGGTTATCGGGCGAATCGGCAAACCAGCGATAGGTGGTGCTGGTGCTGGTGCGCGACTCAAGCACCACGGTAACGCGGGTCTGGATCGGAATACCGAGCGAGTCGTAGGCGATAAAATCGGCCACGGCGCTCTCGCCCTTGGCAGACTGGAGCGTTCCAAATGGCATGTTGACGTTGTATACCGTGCCGGAGTCGCCGATCAGTTGCACGCCGGAGAGGCCGATGTCGATGGAATTGTCCTCGCCGTTGTTGCCGACGAACTGGATCCGACCATTGACGATAGAACCGCCCGGTGTCAGACCGTTGGAACCATTCTCGTTCTTGGAGCCAGGAATGGGATTGACGGGGTCGGAGGTGGTCCTCTGAATCCCGATCGCCTGTTCCATGAAGTTGATCAGGTCCTGCACGGTGGTCGTATCGGTGATCTTTAGTTCTTTCGTGGCCAGCGTCCGGCCGCCCTTGCGGGGCGTGAACTGAAGCACTCCGGGCTCGGCAAACACCCGTTCGTTGGTGTCCGGGCCGTCGTTCCGGAGCAGATCGAGCACGCGGGTGGTGGAGAAACTGGCTGTGGGGCCGTCGTACGAAATCTGCGGCTTTGTCTCCAGCACGCTATCGGCAAGCGAGTCGATGTACGTGGTTTCGGCCACGTCGGGGGTGATCTGGGCCACCAGGCGGAAGTCGGAATCATCCGTCGATAGCGAGCGATAAATCTGAATGGTGTCGTACGGAGGCGGAATCTCGGCCTCCGTGGGCAGACCGGTCAGTTTGACGCCGTTGTTACCCGTGACGCTGATTTGCCCCAGCAGCGGACTGGGAATGCTGGGCTGCACGCTGCCCAGGCTGTGGGAGTAGGCAATCCGGTAGTTGTAGGTGCGGCTCCCCGACTGCTCGACAAATTCGTGTGTGGGGCGCCCGGCAACGTCCGCCTCGGACTCGAAATCGGTGTACGTTGGGGTGCCGGCAGGAACATCGCCCAGCTCGACGTAATCTCCCCCGTCGTACGAGCGATAGATCCGTAGATGGGTGAAATCGCCCGGCGGCCCCGCCGGGACCGGGGGCAGATTCACTTCAATCTGGTCGTTGGCCGCCGCGGTAATGACGTCCGATGCTGGCGAGGGAAAGGTGGCATTTCCATGGGCGTCGACATAGGCCACGCGATAGGTATAGTTGCCGGCGTCGAGGTTTCCGCCCGCCCCGATATTCGTCGCCGTGGTTTGGTTCGCCGGATGGGAAACGGCGATCGGCTGATCCCCACCGTATGCGGGCGAAGGCAACGCGGCATCGCCCAAGATCGACGACTGAATGACCGATGCCTGGTTGGCCAGGTCGCCATTGGGGCGCAGCGTCCCTTCAAAGAAGACGTTCCGCGTGGCCTGCGCTACCGCGGCCGAACCCAGCGGAATGCTGATCGGCTTGAGCACCGTGGGCTCAATCTGGAAGTTGTCGTCGACGCCGTAGCCCAACACCCGTTCGCCATTGATGGTGACGAGTTCGTTTTGAGCGTTGGTCTTGAAAATACCGTTGCGGGTGTAGAGGTACTCGCCCTGTTCACCCTGCACGATGAAGAAGCCTTCCCCCTGGATCGCCAGGTCGGAGGCACTGCTGCTGATCTCAATCGTGCCCTGGGTGAAATCGGGATTGATTTCGGCAACCTTGGTGCCCAGCCCTGTTTGCCGAGGGTTGGTACCGCCGCTGAATGCCGTGGGCGAAGACCCCAGCGATTGGGTCGCCAGGTACTGGGTCGCGAACACCGCCTTAGAAGCCTTGAAGCCAATAGTGTTCGCGTTGGCCACGTTGTTACCCACCACGTCGATCGTGGTTTCGGCCGCATTCAAACCAGTAAGCGCTGTACTGAGCGCCGATGCCAAACCCATGGTTGCCTCCCTGCGGATCGTTGCTGCGACATAGCGCGCGGCCAGCCACTCTGCCCCAGCGGCCTATGCGCCGTCTCTTGGATTATTCTGCGAAAGCGGGCATGACTTCCCGAATGTTCTTCAGCTTCACTTCCTGATTGCCCACGTGGACGCGAACGTCGTTATTGGCGATCGATACCCGGTTCACGATCCCCAGCACGTCGTCGCCCGAATCACTCAGCGCATAGACGAAGGCGCCGATCAAGCCCGTGGCGTTCGACAGGTTCTGTCCCAGGAGCACGGAATCCAGCGTCTGGGTCAGCTTCTGCGTGGCCCCATATTCCTGAATCTGTGAAATCTGTTGCAGCAACTGGTGATTTTCGAGCGGATTCAGGGGATCCTGGTTCCGCAGCTCGGTAATCATCAGCTTGAAGAAGTCATCGAGGTTGAGTCCGGTGAGCGCGGTGGCCGGATCGGTCGAACTGGATGGGTTCGAACCTGTCGTGGTGGAACTGCCGGTCGATGTGACGTCCATCCCTGCACTCCGAATGCGTCCTTTGCGGTGCCGCCGTCCTGGCCGAAAGCCGGTGCGCCACCCGCCAATGCGACACGGCCTGCCCAGCCGAAGTGCGCAAGGGGGATCGCACTCACACCAGGACGTTCAGCCGGTCGAGTTCCCACGGCAGTTGCTGTCGCAAGGTTGCCGCTTCGCGCTGCGGCTGCCGCTCGCTGGTGGCGGTTTCTCCCCGTCCCGGCTGCGCATGACGCTGCTCGCGGCTGCCACGATCATGATGCTCGTGTTGGTCGTGACGGGCTTGTGCGAATTGACGATCATGCTGATTCATGACATCGACCTGAAAATGTTCGATCTTGATTTGTTGTTCGGCCAATCGTTCGCGAAGTTGCGGCAGGCTGTCCAACAGCAGGCGTTGAACCTGGCTGCTTTCGGCTTCGAGCCGGGCCGAAATGGAGCCGCTATCAGCATTCAGTTCGACGCGAATGCTGCCCAATTCTGGCGGTTCCAGCCGCATGCGGATCACTCCGCCCCGAGCGTGTGCCGACTCCAGTGCGACAGCAACACGCTGGACCATGCGGACGCGATCCGCAACGGAGAGCGAATGGTCCTGTGGCACGCCCTCGTTCCGGGTGGTCGTGCTGCGCGTGGTCCCCGTCGAGCGTTCGCTGGCATTGCCAGTGTGAGCTTCGCCACCTTCGCTGGTTGCCGAAAGGTCGCTATTTGCTGGCGCTGGTGATGATCCCAAATCGTGTGGGGCGGTTACCGCGGTTTCTGCCGTCGGCGCACTTGCTGCCGAAGCGGCTTGTACCGTGGGGACAGCAGGTACGGAACTGGCTGCCGTTGTCGTGCCGGTGCTTGGTGCTGCCGGTGCGCCGGCCCCGGTGGCATTGGGAAGACCATTGCGTGCATCGCCTGCCATCGCACCGGGCCTGGTAGCACCCGCTTCGGCTGAAACCTTCGCACGTACAGGGGCGAGGGAATCTGAATGACCGTCGGTCGTTGGTGCTTCGACCGACTTGCCTGGCCCGGCAACGGTTGCATGGTGCTGCGAGGTCACTACCCCGCCATTTTCCGCCGCGACGGTCTCCACACCGGGGTTTGCGGCGGTGGCCGCGGTCGACGTTTTCCCCGGTGTCGAAACAGAGTCTGGAGCGACCGTCTCGCCTGTTTGGGCCGCATCGGCTACGGACTCGGCCACCACGCTAGCCGCAGCGCCGTCATCGGTCCCTGCCGCGTGTTCACCGATTGGCTTTGCCGCTGTGGTCAGCTTGCTTGGAGGCTTGGCCTGCTCGGCGGCTGATGGCTTGCTTTGATTCTTGGCGTTGTCGCCGTGCTGCTTGGCTTCGGGCAATGGTTCTTGAGCGTCGCCGCCGTGTTTCGCATGCTTGGAAACTTTCTGGCCGGATTCGTGCGGCAGGCCTTGAGCATCGTTATCCAAAGTTTGGGCGGCGTCGCTAGCCTCCTCAGCGGTTGTCTCGTGACCCGCAACCGTCGAATGGCTTTCGCTGCTGGAAGCTGAGGGCGGAGCATCAACCGCTTGCTCGCTGCCATCGACGGCGGAGTCTGCCTCGTCGCGCGCATTGCTCGGCGATTCACCGCGACGTTCGTCGGCTGTGTCGCCGCGATCACGATCGCTCGCGGCAGGAGAGCTTTCCGCCGGTGTAGCCCCCGGTTGGGCGGCCGCATCGTTGCTGTCGGCTGAGCCCGCGGCTGGAGGGGAAGAATCCCGTTCATCGTGCGTGGACGCCCCGCGCGATGAATCGGATCGGAGCAGATCGCGGAACCGATCGCCTGCGTAGGACGCATCGGCCGACCCGGTCGATGGCGAACTGCCTAAACTTCGAAACTGCGGATCGGCCGTCTGCGACTCCAAAGCCGCGGCCGCCAATGGAATGCTCGCCATAGCCCCCCCGGACCTGGTCTGCACGCCTTGGCCCCAACAGGTGCCAAAGGCAAACAACGTGTCCGCGCTCGGCGGGCGCGGCACGTTGCGTTGATTGCGGTGTTGATGTTTGGGTCACGGACCGAAGCCCGACGCTTCCTCCAGGCGTGCCCGGGTTTCGTCCGCGAGGCCGACTTCGGGTTGTCCCTCCCGTAACCGGCGGAGGATGTCGGCGAGCAAGCGAACCTCTTCGGGGTCTTTGAACTCGGCGACGATCTTACTTTGTTTATCGACCGGTAATCCCTTAAGCAGTGTAAGAACTGCGTCCATTTCGTGACTTTTGAGCATTTCGAGCAGTTGCTCTTTGGCCTGTTTGGGCTTCATACGCCCTAGGAGCGCAATGGTTGCTTCCAGGGCTTGCGCTTTTTCGCCGTTTTCCCAGTCGTTCAGCCGTTGCTCGAATTGCTGGCGTGCTTGCTGATAGATTGTGACATCTTCCTGCAGCTTGCGTTGCAGACGCTGAACTTCTGTCGCGCGATCTTCAATGGTCTGCTCGCGAAGTTCCAACTGCCTCCAGCGAAGTGCCCGCGCTTCCAGAATCTCTTCCACGGAGACCGCACTGGTGGCAGGAGGCGGCGTCTCCGGTGGCTTGGCTTCTGCCAGCAGGTCCACCCCATGCAGGATCGCCGCGATTTGCGAGACACTACGGGCGTTCAGGCGACCTTGGGCGGCGAGGAACGCCAGGCCCACCCCTTGCGCAAGCAGGGTGGCCGCGGCCAACAGCCCAATCGTCGCTCCTAGCTTGCGCAGCATGTTCACGACTCACTCGGGAAGGACATCACCCGTCGCGCCGCGGCGCTGGTGGCGATTTCGTCGAGCACCTTTGCTTCCTGCTGTAGCAAGGCAAGCTGATGCTGTTGCTCTTGTCGCTCGCGCAGTTTCTCCAGAACGCGTACTGCCTGGTTAGCGAGTGTGAGCGCTTCGCGGCGTCGCTCCACTTCTTCGGCCACTTGGATCAAGTCGCTTTCGTAACCGGCGCGGATACTTCTAAGCGTGGCTTCGTAACTGGCCGAGGCCAGAATCTGGTCCGCATCGAGCATGCCGATGCCCGTTCGCGACCGCTTGAGCCGATCGATCTCGTCGTTGAGGCCGTTGATCCAGCTTTCCAACCTGGTTTGAGCCTCCAGGGCCTGGCCGAGCGCCGCGGCGCGTTCATCGCGAGCGACCCGGCGGAGGCTGAGCAGGGTTTCCAGTCGGAAGCGGAACTTGGCCATCAGACACCTGCCCGTTGAGTGGCTGCCGGTCTGTGACTGCCAGCGACAGGGCCGCCTGCCGCCCAGCTACTCACCATTTGCACCAGCATGGCCCGCGCTTCGTCGACGGTGCTCCGCTCATCGACCGATTGACGCAGGAAGCCGTGGATACCGTCGCGGGCACGGATGGCCAAATCGACAACTGGATTGGAACCCGTCCGATAGGCCCCAATGGAAATCAGATCCTCATGATCGCGGTAAGCGGCCAGCAGTTCCCGAATGGCGGTCGCCGCATGTTGCTGTTCAGGCGGAGTCACCGCCCCCATCACACGGCTGATACTTTCCAGCACATCAATGGCCGGATAGTGGCCACGGCCCGCCAGGCGGCGACTGAGCCAGGTGTGCCCATCCAGCAGACCGCGAACGCAGTCGGCGATGGGTTCGTTGTGATCGTCGCCTTCGACCAGCACGGAATAGAAGCCGGTAATGCTTCCCCGTTCGCTGCGGCCGGCACGTTCCACCAACCGCGGCAGTAGCGCGAAGACCGACGGCGGATAGCCGCGCGTGGCCGGCGGTTCGCCGGCGGCCAGGCCGATTTCGCGCTGGGCCATCGCGAACCGCGTGAGCGAGTCCATGATGAGCAGCACGTCGCGGCCCTGGTCGCGGAAGTATTCGGCAATGGTGGTCGCGGTGAGCGCCGCCCGGGTACGCAACGGTGCCGGTTCGTCGCTGGTGGCCACGACGACCACGCTGCGAGCCAGCCCCTCGGGCCCCAGGTCGCGTTCGATAAACTCATTCAATTCGCGGCCGCGTTCGCCGATGAGTGCGATGACATTCACATCGGCGTCGGTGTAGCGGGCCATCATGCCCAGGGCCGTACTCTTCCCAACGCCCGATCCGGCGAACACGCCGATGCGCTGACCGCGCCCGCAGGTTAGCAGGCCGTCGATCGCGCGAATGCCCGTCGATAGCGGAGCATTGATCCGAGGACGTTGTACGGGGTTAGGCGGACGGGCATCGAGGTCGCCGCGGTGTGGCAGCATCGGCATCGGCTTGCCGTCGAGCGGGCGGCCACAGGCATCGACCACTCGACCTAACAGCCCTTCACCCACCAGCAGGGTGCGGCTCGTGCGGCACAGCCGGACACGGTCCCCCCGCCGCACACCCGACATGGAATCCAGCGGCGACAGCAGCGTGAGGTGGTCGCGGAAGCCGATCACTTCGGCCGGTAACGGCGCCGCGGCAGACCGGTGAATCTCGGCCATGGCGCCCACCGGGGCTGCGAAGCCGCCAGCGGCGATCGTCGCACCCACGGTCTGCACCACGCGCCCCTCCAGGGCGGCAGACATAATCATCGGCAATTGCTGCTCAAGATTCATGGTGACGACGTACCAAGGGAGGGAAGCCAAGGGGGGTAAGGAGATGACTGGCTACGACAAGCGGTCACCAGGCGTCTTAAGGATTCAGTTCCTCCTCGATCCGCGATAACTGCGCCTGCCACGTTTGATCGACGTGGCCGTACTCTGTTTCCAACAGGCAACTGCCCAGGGGGACATTGGCATCGGCGATCAGTTCCAGCTCGGCTACCGGGGCCGCATGCGCCGCTAACTCGCTGGCCGCTTCGGAAAGCGAAGCATGGTCGCCGGGATTCAACCGCAGTCGCAATTGAGGACAGCCCGAGGCCAGTTCGAGCGACTCCTTCACCAGCCGCAGGGGGATTTCTGGTTGCCGCGTGAGTTCGCCACGGATCAGTTTCTCGGCGATTGCTTTGGCTAGCGTTACCGCCTGGCGCTCCCAACGCGCCAGCCACGTGTTGCGCGACTCATAGACGGCGTGAACTGCCTGTTGCAGTGCCGGTAGCGAGGTCTCCACCTGTTGTTTGACCAGTTGCCGGGCTTGCTGCTCAACGCGCTGCTGAACCGTTCGCTCGGCCGCCTCCAGCGCTTCGGTCTCGGCCTGCTTGCGAATTTGTTCAGCTTCCTGCTGGGCCTGTTCGAGGATCGCACGCGCCTGGGCGCGGATGTCATCTAAATAGTTTTTTGCACGTACTGACAGGTCCTCAAAGTTATAGGTTACTTGTTGAGCTTCGTTATGACGAAACTCGCCTGCCTTGATAACGGCCATGTTGATCCTTCGTTGTGAAGCGATTCTTCATGCGGCTAGGCCACGGCGGCAAAGTGCTGGCGGAACGGCAGCTCAAGTTCCCCGCGCTCCTCAAGCCGCAGGGCAATCTCCACCAACTCTTGTTGCGCCTGCTCCACGTCGCTCAGCCGCGTGGGACCAAGCCGTTCCATTGCTTGCCGCAGCAGTCGGGCGTCGTGCGGATCGAATAGGCGCAAGGCCCGGTCGGTTTGGGCCGGCGTGGAGCCTGCCAGGGCCAGCACGACCACTTCGGCCTCGGCCTCAGCCAGCACTTGCAGCAGGCTGGTCCCACTCAGTTGCAACAATTCCGGGTAACTCATCCGCTGCACCGCCGGGGCAGGTTCCGCGGCCGACGGCGCGGGCAGTTTCGGCAAGTGGGCCGCCAGTTGCGGGGCCTCCTGGGCCACATTCTCAATCAACCGCTCACCGGCTGGCCCTTTGGCCGCTGTTAACATGCTCGCGACTGCCGCCAGGCTGATCTCACGTCGCCGTCGCTCGTGAGCGATCTCGCGCAGGCGCTCCTCCACGCCCCGTTCGACCAGGCGAACGACTTCGCCGTCGGTCTGCTCCAATTCCACCAGGCGGCGGACAATCTCCGCTTGCCGCGCAGCGGAAACGATCGCCAATACGGCTGCCGCCCTGTTGGGCGTCAAATGGGATACCACCAGCGCCGAGGTTTGCGGATTCTCCGCCTCCAAGAATGCAGCCAGGTCGTCGTCGCTGGCTTCCGCCAAACAGGCAAACGGCCGCGCGGTCGGCGGAGCCGTCGCGGTTGGTGCCACATCGGGCGCGCCGACGGCGTCTTCGGCTTCGGCGGCCAATCGCCGGGCAAGCGCCGGGTCCAGTTCGGCCGCGGGCGAGTCGTCAGAAGCGAAGAAGCCGCCGGCTTGGAAGAACTCAGCCACGACGGCATCCTGTTCCTCAGCCGAAACCTCTCCCAGTGACAGCAGCCGCTGGCGAATCAGGGCGGACTGCTCGCCAGACATCTGCTCAAGCAGCATGTCGGCGGTGTCGATATCGAGCACCGTCAACAGCACGGCCGCTTTGCGGAGCGGATCGCTTGCGGTGTTGGAAGCAGACAGGTTCAACTAGCCCCTCCGATCCAGCCCTTGATCACACTAGCCGCGGCATCAGGGTCTTCCTTGACCATTTGCGATAGTTCTTCACGGAGCGAAAGCTCAGTCGCAGGC
>CAZEEG010000026.1:0-26121 GCA_964511065.1 uncultured Pirellulales bacterium
CGGGAGCGAACCTCACCGTGGAAGGCGGCGCGGAGGCCGTCAATCTCTCCATTGCCAACCTCAGCAATGGTAACCTGCAACTGGATGGCGGGTGCGATGAGAACTCCCTCACGCTGACCGGCTCTGATGGCGACGATCACATTGCCGTCAGCGGCAATTCCGTTGCCACCTCGGCAGCGAATGTCGCGCTGTCCGACGTGCAGAACGTGGATATCGACGTTTCCGGGGCCGGCAACGACCACGTCGAGCTGAACCTGCCCGCCGATGGTGCGTTCCGCATTGCTGGTGGTGAAGGCTCCGACAGCCTGACCATCAACACCGGCGACGACAGCCAGCAGGTGACGATTGCCGATGGCACGGTGACGGTGGACGGCGCCAGCACGGCGTATGCCAACCTGGCCTCGCTGCACTTGAACGCCGGTGGCGGCGATGATGTCGTCACGCTGCATGCCGAAGCGATGTCGTCCACGTCCATCTCCATCGACGGTGGCGACGGCCACGATACGTTGATCGTGGAAGGCACGCCCGAGGACGATGTGATCGCCCTGTTGCACGGCAAGCCCCCTACCGAGGAGGCCCCCGAGCCTGTCACTGAGCCGGTGACGCCGGAGGTGGCAGCGCCAGAGGCGGCCCAGGACGACGCGCTCGTCTGCGAGCCTGAGCCGCAAGTGACGCAACGCCAGGAGGAAGCGTGCGAAGTGGAACCGGCGCCTGTGGAACCGGCGCCCGTGACGCCGGCCCCGGCCGTGCAATCGCCCGCGGCAGAGGAAGTGGAATGCTCGGTGCCCGTGAGCAGGCCGCAGGCTGAATCGGCCGAGGACTGCGCTCCTGAGCAGCCCGTCGAGGAACAGCCGGTGAACGAACCGGCCGTGGAGAACGTGGAGAACGTGGCTGCTGAAACGACTTCGGGCGTGGCAGCCGTGCTCGTCAACGATGCCACGGCCGCGGTGGCTGGCTTCGAGTCGTTCGTTGTCAATGCTGGCGATGGCGATGATATCGTGATCGGCAGCCACGGCGATGACATCCTCAATGGCCAGGGCG
Organism: uncultured Pirellulales bacterium; assembly: GCA_964511065.1. Taxonomy (GTDB): domain Bacteria; phylum Planctomycetota; class Planctomycetia; order Pirellulales; family S012-138; genus CALBRZ01. Next base: position 1,042 of record CAZEEG010000026.1, read on the forward strand.
GCGACGACCTGATCTACGGCCGCGGCGGTGACGACATGATCACCGGCGGCGAAGGCGACGACGTCCTGTACGGTAACGCCGGTAACGACCGCATCGACGGCGGCGTCGGGAATGATATTCTCGATGGCGGCAACGGCAACGATGTGCTGCTGGGCCGCCAGGGCAATGATGTCCTGATCGGCGGTAACGGGCGCGACGTGCTCCGCGGCGGTGAAGGTGAAGACCTGCTCGACGGCGGAAATGGCCGCGACCGCTTGTTCGGCGGTGCCGGCAACGACGTGCTGCTGGGCGGCAACGGCCGCGACATCCTCCGCGGTGGCAGCGGCGATGACATCCTGCTGGGTGAAAACGGCGCTGACAACCTCCGCGGAGGCAGCGGCAACGACATCCTCGTGGGTGGCCGCGGCCGCGATCAGCTTCGCGGCGGTAGCGGCGACGACCTGCTGCTGCCCGACGAACTGAGCCTGGAAGGCCTGCCGATGGAGGACGTGCTGGAATCGCTGTTTGCCGAGTGGAACGCCGATGCTCCGCTGGATGACCGGCTCCGTTCGATGATTGCCAGCAGCGCCGATGGCGTGCTGGAGTTGTCGTCTGGGGCGAAGGTCATCTCCGATGGCGTGGACGACCTGGCCCTGGGCGGTAGCGGCGACGACGCCGTGTTCGAAGACGGCCTGCAGCTTGAGCCTGCCGCCATCAATGGCCGCCCGGCCGCTCCCGCCGGCCTGGCCATGATGCGTGCCCTGGGCCGCAACCTGTGGAGCTAACGCCACGCCCGCGGGCGTAATGCGCTCCATGCTGCTTGAATGCGCGTGCCCCGGTGGGAACCATCCTGCCGGGGCACGTTTTTTTGTTGAACAACCGTGGCAGCAGGCCGTGTGTTCGCCAGGTGGCACCCGCCAAGGCATTGACGCTGTCGCGTCTGAGCGCCGCTCGTTCTGGCCGGAAGCATCCCATCCCAGCCCGATGCGTGAGCGCGAGAACGACGGTTATTCCTCGCTGACGCGTCGGGTTATGATTTTGTGCGTCGAGCAGGGACTCTAAACGGCACGGCGTCTATTGCATTGCCACGTGGCGAGCCTGGTAGGTCAGGCACTGCCTGACAAGGCAGGTCGGAGTGCCATTCGTCGCTGCGCCAGACACGCATCGACGTGCAACGACCATGGGTTTCGAACCGGCCTGGCGCATATACGTCTTGTTACAGTTCCGTCAGGCGATGCCTGACCTACAGCTACTTGGGTGGCCCGCAAGCAACCACCCTGCAAAGCCCTGCATAGCCCGTAGACACCGCCCCATCAGGGCTCAGAAATTCTGATAGTACCAGCGGATTGCCCGCGAGAGCAGCGTTTGCGGCGGCGTGAAAATCTTGGCCTTGCCCGTCAGGCCCGGCCGCAGCCAACCGGCGGAATCTTCCAGCACCACCTTGGCAAAATACGTCTTTTGCACCGCGTCGCGCTGCACCTTGCCTTGTTGATCCCGGGCGAACTGCGTCAATTCCCCGTGGGCGATCAAGGCCACTTTGCCATGCCACCGCGTGCCGGGCTGCTGGTGAAACAAGATGGCGACTTCCTGCCCTTCGTGAACAAACTCCACGTCGGCCGGGTCAATTTCCAGCACCAGCTCCCAGCTTCTTGCTTCGCCCACGTAACACAGCAGCGTGCCGGTGGCCAGGTAGCTGTCTTGATTGTGGTCATCAAACACGTTGCCGGAAAGGGTGGGCAATCCCTGCCCTCGGGCGCGGCCCACGGCGGCAGGCGGCGGAATGACCACGCCCGATGCCGGGGCTTCGATGGCCAGCGCGTTGAGATCGGCCTGCTTGGTCCGCCATTGTTCGTCGAGTGCCGCGATGCTTTCCCGAAGCTCGTCCTCAAGCAGCAGCACCCGTTGTTCGTGGAACCGCTGCCGCAACAGGTGGTCGAGCCTCAACCGCTGCTGGGTCAGCGCCGCTTCCAGCGCAAGAACCTCCTGCAGGAGCGGGCGGTTGGCTAGCGTGGCCAGCCTTTGTCCCGCGGTAACCCGGTTGCCCGGTTGGACAGGCACGCTCTCCAATGCCCCGGGCGTGTGAACATAAACTGGCTCGGCCTGGTGCGGAACGACCGTCAACGGGCAATGAACCCGGTGCGGAAACGGTACCAGGCCGATCACGGCCGCAGCGATCCCCGTACCTCCCAGGGTGGCCAGCAGGTAGCGGCGTTCAATCTGTTGCAGCGTGCCCGGCACGCGGACGAATTTCACCAGCCGCACGGCAGGTACCGCAATCGCGCCGGCCAGCAGCAGCCCAATCAACAGATGGCCGATGGCCTGCAGCCCGTAAGGTTCCAGCACTGATCGGAGGAACAAGGCAATTGAGACCACGATCAGCCAGCGGTAGACGAAGGAGGCCACGGCGAACATGGCGAACAACCCCTTGCGGCGCTGGGGAAGCAGCGGATCGTCGGGCAGTTGCATGCCCAGCAAATGCCGGCACACGGCTCGCTTGAGCAATTGGGCGGCCTTCTGCCGCAGGTTGGGGATTTCGAGCAGGTCGGAGAGGATGTAGTAGCCGTCGAACCGCAGGAGCGGGTTGGAATTGAATACCAGCGTGCTGACGGAGCAGACGAACATCAGGTTCAGGCACAGATGGTTGAGCAGTCCCACCTGGCTGAACCACCACACAAACGTGCAGATGGAAGCCACCAGCACTTCGACATACATGCCGGCGGCACCGATCATCGCCCGCTTCGAGCGACTGCCAACGAGCCAGCAGTCGGACACGTTGCAGTACAGGCAGGGCGTAAACACCAGCAGCATCAGGCCGATTTCGTGGCACTCGCCGCCGAAATGTTTGCAGGCGAGACCATGCCCCAGTTCGTGAACGATCTTCACCAGGGCCACGGCAGCCAAGATCCAGACCGAGTTACCCAGGCTGAAGAACTGGTAGAAATCCGGCAGCCTTGCCTGGAAGACCCGGAACTGCACGGTAACCAGCACCACGGCGGCGACCGCCAGGAGGAACCAGCCCCAGACGGCCCACCGCGAGAACATCCAACGCACGAACGGATAGACGCTGCTTAAGAACCGGTCCGGATCGACACCGCGAAAGCGAATGGCAAACACATTGGTGAGCCGGGCCCGCTGCTGCTGCCGCAGTTCTTCGCGATTGCGTTCCAGGAGCGCCCGGCCCTGGCCGGCGGTATCGCCCAGCAGCAGGCCGCGGCGGTGCATCAGGCCGATGAAGTGCAACAGGTCGGCCAGTTCGATCGTGGCGGGCGCAAACCGCCGATCGTAATGCCGCTTGAGTTCTGCCAGGCTGCGCGTGCCATCGAGCCACGACAGCACCGCAAATTCGTTCTCGCGCAGCCGGTAGTATTGGAGGGCCAAGGGGTCTTTCACCACCCAGTTGGCGGCCCCCTGATATTTCACCTGCCGGATGATCAGGTCCGGCCGCATGCGTAACGGAAGCGGCCGCGCCGGGCTGGATCCCGGCACGGCGCCGCACGAAGGCTCAACAGATTGCACAGGCTCAGCAGAATGCACGGTGGACATGGGCGGTTACTTTTCGAGGTGAATGGTCATGCGGACTTCGTGGCCGGGCCGGAGCAGGAATTGGTCGCCGTCGCGGCAGTTGAGCACCTCGGCCCGCACGCGATACTGCCCGCCCGCGTGAACCCTTGGATTGACAAACGCAATCTGGCCTTCGAAGGTTTCAGTACGGCCGTTTTCCAGTTGGACTTCCACGGTGACGGGCGCTTGCGCCACCTGCTGCGGGCCGACCTGGCTGACTTGCAGAAAGCCTTCAACGCGGACGCGATCCATGCGCACCATCCGCAGCACGGCTTCGCCCATCTGCACCCATTCGCCGGGGCGTTTGAAGATTTCGACCACCAGGCCCTCCAGCGGGCTTTCGATTCGCCGCCGGTGGACGGCCAGTTGCGCGGCTTCCGCCTCGGCCTCCTTGGCGGTGACGGTATAGGCCGACATTTGTTGCCGCACCTCAGCCTGTTCCACGCCTAGCAGGGCACGTTGTTGTTCCAGCTCCAAGCGGCGCAGGCTGCCGGCAGTCACCGAATGCGGCGCGTGGCGGTTGCTTTCGGTAGCGGCTAACAGGTCGGCATCGGCGACGGCGGCCACGGCGTTGGCATAACGCACGTCGATATCGTTATCGGCTTGAAGTTTCGCCTGGAAATGGGCTGCCTCGGCCACCCGGTGCGCGGCCTGGGCGGCCCGATCGTCCAACTGCCCCAGCAGTTGCTCCCGGGTAGCCAGGTCGCCTTCTGCCACTTCCAGACGCAGCAACAGCCCAGCGTCTTGGGCGGGCACGGTCACTTCCTCCGCGAGCGAAACCAGGCAGTGATCCAACACGATGCGGCGCTCGATGCCGCCCAAGGCTGCATCCTCGGCCGGACCAACAAGGCAGCAACTGGCTAACATGGCCGACGCCGTAAACGGAAGTGTCATGGTTTTCCTCCCAAGGCATGCAAACAAACGCAGGGTAGGGCAGGGGGTAGGGGGATCAGGTGGACCGCGGCGCCGCGGCGATTCGTCGCCGGCCGCAAGGCCATCGGATAAGGGGTGGGCTACTCAAAATGGGAAGGGCCGATGGCGATGCACCGTAGCCAGCGGCCAGTTGCCGTATCTGGCGGGTTCCCGCGGTGGCCGGCGCCGCCATGGCGTTTGAAGTCGCGACGAAGGGGGGCCGAAGTTCCCCGTAGAGACTGCAGCGTGTTCTGTATGCCCCTGGTGATTGGGTTCAGATCGCGTCTTGGAGGTGTCGAAGTTCCATACAAGAACTTCCGTCACGCCGCCAAATCGCAACCTGGTCTCGCACAGCCGTTGTGCCATGCACACGAAAATCCCTTGAAGAACTTGCGGCATGCCGCCAAGGGGATGGGCTGGTATTAAAAAAACACTTGGGTTTGCAGGAACTCCCATACGTCGTGAAACCATACAAAGCCCAGGCAGCGGCGGCCGCAATGCACCTTCACGGTGGCTTCTGAACCGGGCCGCAGTTGCAGCACCCGCGACTTGTCGAACTGCACCTTCAACGGCACGAAACTGCCCCGCTCAGCGTCCTGTTCGGCTCGGCCGTGAACCTCGGTCAACTGGCCCTCGTACGTGCGGCCAGGCTCGCTGGCGAGCATGAACGTTACCTCCAGCGGTGCCGAGGCCTCGCGGTGCGCTTCCAGAACGTGGCCCATGCGATGCTCGGGCATTCGCACCAGCAGTTCCCAATCCGAGTCGGTTCGGGCAACCGTCAGCAGCAGATGCCCAGGCTGGACGGGGCGGTTGGTGAGCAGGTTCCGCACGTCCCAGGTGATGACTTTCCCGTCGATGGGGCTGCGGACTTCCAGTTCCTTCATCCGCACGCGGATCAGGTCGAGTTGCAATCGCAGGCTTTCCAGCCGCTGCTTGAGTTGGGCTTCTTCGCCGGCCAGCCTTGCCCGGTCGGCCTCTGGCATCTTGTCGCTTTCCAGCAAACTGTTGCGGACCGCGGCCAACCGTTCCGCGGCAGCCGATGCCGAGCCCTGAAGCCGCTCGCGCTCCACTTCCAGGTCGACGTTGCGCACCCGGGCCAAGAGTTGCCCGGCCGATACCACCTGCCCATGGTCCACCAACACCTCTTGCACCACGCCGGGACCGAGGGCGAATACGTCGCGGCGCACAACAGGCTCGATCACGCCTTGGCCTTCCAGGGCGAAATCGGCCGGGATCACCACTAGTGGCAACAGCACGGCCAGCGCGATTCCCGCCGCCACGGCCAGACCTCGCCAGCGCGGCCCTCCCCGGCGCGGTCCCCACCATCGGCTCAGTGAAAGCCGGGCGGCCGTATCGTGCTCCACGGCGTTCTTTACCGCCGGGGCACCATGCAGCCGGACCACTTCCAACCGCTGGTCGGAATCGGCAGGGAACCGCTCGCTGGTGAACTGCTCGGCAACCAGCATTCCAACAACGTGCCCGGTTGCTTGTTCGTGGCCCTCGCCTTGCGTGGCGGCGTGCTCCGCCATTGTGGGCGGAACGATCAGCGGAGCCACCACAACCGCGCGGCTACCGGTTCGCTGGCAGAACAGGGCCGCCGCGTGCTGGGCGTGTGCCGTCGAGACGGGTGCTCCTGAAGTCGTTTCCGTTCCCACCGCCGCATTCGGAGCTTGCCCGTTGCTTGACGTTTGGGCCTGTGGTGAAGGCGCATCGGCAATGCCGCCCGGGCTTTCCGGCGCTGTGGTTTCCGCGTGTTGAGCCTGGCCGCCGCTGGTGGGCTGATACCAATAGGGCGTATCGAGCGATCCCAAGGCGGCAGCCAGTGTTTGCAGGGCGCGGACGCTGTCGCTGCGGCGGTCGAATGTCGCCTGGCCGCTGATCGCTTCCACACGCCACAGCTCGCCGTAACGGACCACCAGGCTTAACCGTCCGCATCCCAGCAGGCGCCGGCCTTCGTTGGCGAGCACGTACGCGGTTTCCTGCAGTTCGATCTGCGCATACAGCCGTGTGACGAACTGCCGGAAATGGTCGAAGCCGCGCGAAGCGTCGCGCAGCATGGCCTGCTGTGCGACCTCGCCGGCCTTGTGGGCTAATGCAGCGACGAACATCCGCTGCGCGGTATAGCTGGAGCGGTCCAGTCCCGCTCGGGCGAAGGCCCCCACCAGGTAAGCTACCGCCCCGGCACAGCGAACCGGGGCCAGCAGCAGTGGTTCGCGAATGAGCATGGCCGCATCGCCACTGATCGGACCGCTGCCGGCGGAACCGGCGCCCAGGTTCTGCTCGGGCATCACCACTCGGGCCCGGCCTTCCGTCGCAACTTGTTGCAGCACGGACTGGTGTTGCCGCAAGTGGCTGGCTGCGATCAGGCGGCGGTCGGAACCGGTGCCGGGCCGCCATTGACCGCGGTCGTCGGGCCGCCAGAATGCTGCGGCCGGCGCGCCGAGCGTGGCCTTGAGCAGTTTCAGGCCGGCCTGCAGAAATGCTTCTTCATCGGGTGCCTTAGACGCGAGTCTCTGCAACTGGCGCTGATAGACATGCAGTACCCGCAGCGACCGCTGCACCTGGCTGCGGTCGCGAGTCTCCGTTGCTTGCATCGTATGCGTTATCCCGCGATGGCCCCTGACCCAAGTCCGGTTCGCCCTGATACGAACGGCGACCCGAACCGCGGCCTTGGTGCTTAGCAGGATGCATACCGTGAACAGCGCCAGCGGAGACAACGGCCGGATGCATAGCCGCGCGGCGGTCTGCTATCCCAGCGGTGTTGCGATCCACCGCAGCGCTGGAACCAGAGCGGGCTTGGATGGCCGCCTTGGCTGTAACTCGTGGCGGCGCTTGGATGCGCGCCCGATGGAAGCATCCCGGGCGAGCCTGGTGGGACAGGCAGCGCTGCCTGGCGCGGGGCCATCTTGCTGCACCGGCATCGGGGCGCTGGTGGTGTCGCAGCGACAAGGCGGCTTGCAAGCCGCGCCGCGTGCAAGAATTACAACCGCCTTTCATGGGCGACGCGTGATGGGTCGGCTCCCAAATTTACAACGGTTTTGCAAAGCGGCCGCTACGATTGACGCGGCAGCAGCGCCCCAACTGCCGCAACTTCCGGCACTCCAAAGGGTGGCTCGCGCACGGCTTGAGCTGCCAGGGATCGATCGCGGCGCCCATCATCACTTCGCAGCCACCACCCCGGGGTTGTGGATCGCCCGAGTTCAGCAGCTTGTTGTGGGCGCCGCTGGGAGCGGGCATCAGCACCGGCCCGGCGCGCCCCGGGGCACAAAGTACCCGGGGCGCGCCGCCGTTTGGGTGCGCGCCAGATCGGCTTTCGGCATCGCAGCAGAATGCGCCGCGCTCAGTCGCCCGAGTCGCGCCGCAGCGTAAAGCTGATGTAGTGCAGACCGGAGGCGTCGTCGATCAGCACAGCGCCGCCAGGTGCCAGGTACTTGCGCAGCGTTTCAAACGGCGGCAGCGGGTTGGCTTCCAATGCCCGATGCACGATGCGCAGGCCGCGGTTCGTTTCGCCGCGCCGCCCCAGCGCCTCGCGGTTCTGCTGGTTGGTCGCGATCTCGTACATCATGCGGAAGTTTTCTTCCGGCCGGTTGAAACTGAGCAGGCACATCTGGCCTTCGCCGACCATCCGTTCCGCCTGGCTTACGATCAGTTTGAAATCAATCGCCTTGGCGAGCGTGCGCGACGGATCGCGGCTGGCGGCAATCGCCCGCTCGATGGCTACGTGACGGTCGCTAAACACCAGGTGACTGCCGATGATCGCGATTGCGGGGGATGGCGGTTGGGCATTCTCATCTTCCAGCAGTCGCCGCGGCCGGCGGTTGGTGTTGATGCGGTAATAAATCACGCCCGCATAATTATCTTTCTCGAACCGGTCGGGGAACCGCTCGATGACCTTTTCGAGGATGGGCCGGAACCTGGTCGGGTCCTTCAGCCGCAGCCCGAACAATTGTGCCACACTGGTAAACGTGGTCGAGGGTTTTTGAATCCAGGCGGCGATGGTCAGCCGGTTGTCCAGGTGGCTGAGCACATCGTCTTCGAAATGGAGGCCCAACCGGTCGAAGGTTTGCTGAACCTGGGCGGCGGTGGCGCCTTCGGCGGTGAAACGGTCGACCAGTCGCCGCACCTTGTCATAGGTCAGGCCGAAGTCGAAATTGATCGTGGTATAGGCCGCGGCGTCGTCGGGGATCCACGCCTCGGGCCTGGTGTTGCCGCTGATGAAGGTGGGCAGATTGAGGATGCCTTCGCGCGGCTCAGCCAGCAGCACATGCGCCTGGGCGATGATATCGAACCGCTGGGTGACCATGGTCAGGCTGCCGCCAACGGCGCGGATCCCTTCCAGCCCTAGCGGTTGGAGCAGTGCCAGCACCAGGGCATTGGAACCTTCGCGGGGAATCAGCGCCTTGGTTAGCGCAATCGGATCGGCGTACCAGAAGAACTGGGGCGGTTCATCCCGAAGTCCGCGGCATTTTTCGTGGACCGCAGCGAACGAGCGATTGTCGGCCAGCGGTTCTTCGATTCCCTGGTCCCAGGCCGTGAGGATGTTCGCTAGCGCGCCCCAGTTACTGCTCAACACCACAGCACCGTCGCGCTCGAAGTAGGCGAACTGCTGCCGCCGCATTTGGTAGTAGGTGATGCGCGTTTCGCCGATGGTTTCTTCGGCGACTTCCACGCCCCGGGCCTTCAATTCCTTGCTCACCTGTTCGAGCAGTTTTTGCGCGGTGCGCTGCTGATCGCTAACCTCGATCAGCGCCACCACGGCCAGGTTGCCTTCCGGGCTCGGGACCAGCGCCACGGACATTTCGCCTTGCGGCAGTGCGAGCAATTCGTCGATGGTGACGCCCAGCCGTTCCTCCACGCCGCCCAGTTCATTCCGTACATCGTTGTAAAGCTGCGTCACCAGCGGCTTGATCTGCGGTTCTTGCAGCATGCGGCCGAAATTGGTCGCCATGAACCGCTCGGCGAATAACTGGGCATCGGGCACCGTGACCAGGGCCAAGGTGTCCTTGGGAAGCAGGCGGATCGTAGCGGGCCGCTGGGCCTGAGCCTGCGGCGCGCTCAAGAGCCAGGCTGTGATCAAGGTAACCAAAAGCAGCGGCCGGTGGGCGGTCCCCGCCCGGAAACCCAGCTTTGCCGTCCAACCTGCGGTGCAAGCGTTCACTTCCATTTCTCCAGCTTGATACGAGGGGTAGCAACAGCACGTGACAGCAATATCAGAAAGTACCTTCGCAACGTGCCTTCGGTTTCAATCGGTGGCGAGATTTTGCCCCGTCGGCGGCGCTTCCTGGTCGTTGGCTAAGTTCGCCCAAGTCGTCATAATAGGCCGACGCATTGGGACCGACGATCCTTGTCCGCGCGCTAAAGGACCACTTCATGGGAACGGCTGCCTTTCACCTTTCGACGCTGGCCGACGGCATTGTCGCGTTAACTTTCGACCTGCCGGACAAGGGGGCCAATGTCCTTTCCACGCCGGTCCTGGAGGAATTGGCGGCCCATCTCGATGAGCTCGAAAAACGGACCGATCTCCGCGGCCTGGTTATCCGGTCGGGGAAGCCGGGCATGTTTATCGCCGGGGCCGACTTGCGCGAATTCGTGGCCGCCAAGGATGTTACCCGCGATTGGGCCGTGCAGATGTGCCGTCGCGGGCAGCAGTTGTTCCAACGGCTATCGCGCTGCCCGTTTGTAACCGTGGCTGCGATCGACGGTGTCAGCCTGGGGGGCGGGACCGAGTTGGCCTTGTGGTGCGACCGCCGCCTGGTGACCACCAATCCCAAGGCGCAGATTGGGCTGCCCGAGGTCAAGTTGGGCATCTTTCCCGGTTGGGGCGGCACGGCGCGGTTGCCGCGCATCGTGGGGTTGTCCAACGCGATCGAGATGATCTCCGGCGGCGAGTCGATCGACGGTAAGGCGGCCTACGCCATGGGACTGGTGTCCGACGTGGTCGCCCCCGAGCGGCTGGAAGAAGCAGCCATCGCGCTGATCGAAGCCGAGCAGGCGTCTGGCCAATACCTCAAAGACCGCGAGCGCTGGGAAGGCCCCATCGACATTTCGGAACAGGAATTGATCTTCTTGGGGGCCACCGCCTCGGCCTATATCCAGCAGCAGACCAAGGGCCACTACCCGGCCCCCATTGCTGCGCTGGAAACCATGCTGGGCGCGGCGGGCATGGACATCGACGGTGCCTGCCAGGCCGAGGCTGAAGGCATGGCGGAACTCTTTGGTTCGCCCATCAACCGCGCCCTGCTCAACGTGTTTTTCCTGTCCGACCGCAACAAGAAGGACACCGGGATCGACCGCGACGACGTCAAGCCGCGCGAGGTCAAATCGCTCGCCGTGTACGGGGCCGGAATCATGGGTTCCTCGATCGGTGCGGTGGCCGTCAAGGTGTCGCTGCCGGTATGGCTCAGCGATGTCAGCGAACAGGCTTTGGCCTCGGGCGTGGAACACCTGCTCGAAGAAGTTTCGTACAGCAGAGAAAAGAAGGGACCCGACGTCCAGCGGACCCTCAAGTTCGCGCCGCTGGTCAAGCCGACCCAATCCGACCAGGAAATGGCGCAGTGCGATATCGTGCTCGAAGCGGTCATCGAAAACATCGACGTCAAGAAGGAACTCTATGCCAGGGTAGAACCGCTGTTGCGCGACGATGCCCTGCTGGCCACCAATACATCGACCATTCCCATCGAGCGCCTGGCCGCGGGGCTGAAGCGGCCGGACCGGTTTGTTGGCATTCACTTCTTCAACCCGGTTCGCAAGATGCCGCTGGTGGAAGTGATCCGCGGCCCGCAAACCAGCGATGAAACGGTGGCCACGGCCGTGGCCTTTGCCAAGAAGGTTCGCAAGAGTCCGATCGTGGTGTACGACGGCCCGGGTTTTCTGGTCAACCGCTGCTTGTTCCCGTACTTGAACGAGGCCCTGTACCTGCTTCAGGACGGGGCTTCACCCGACGCCGTGGAACGCGCCGCCAAGGATTTTGGCATGCCGATGGGACCGCTCACGCTGTACGACGTGATCGGGCTGGATACCGCCGTGTATGCCGGCCGCGTGATGTATGAAGCGTTTCCCGAACGGTGCGAACCCACCCAGTTGATCCTGACCATGGTCAAGCAGAAGCGGCTGGGCCAAAAGACGGGCTCGGGCTTCTATCGTTACGACGATAAGAAAGGCCGCGGCAAACCCGATCCCGACTTTGCCAGGCTGCTGGAACCGCTGGTGCAGACGCCCGGCCGCAGCTTCACCCAAGACGAGATCACGCACCGGCTGTTTCTGCCGATGCTGCTGGAAGCAACGCGGGTGCTGGAAGAAGGCAAGGTGCGCGATCCCCGCGATGTGGACCTGGGGCTGATCTACGGTATTGGATTCCCGCCGTTCCGCGGAGGGTTGCTGTTCTGGGCCGACCAGGTCGGTGCCGACCAGATTCTCAAGTGGCTGGAACCGCTGGCCGAGTGTGGGCCGCGCCTGCACCCCACGCAAATGCTGATCGACATGGCCCAAAGCGGCAAAAAGTTTTATGCATAGCTTCGTGGCATTGCCAACCGGCACAAAGTCCAGGCCTGGCTTCGTAGTGTGGCCAACTGGTAAAAAGTCCACGCTTGGCCTCGTAGTGTGGCCAACTGGCAAGAGTTTCTAGGCCTGGATTCGTGGCGTGGCCAAACGGTTCGCGGGACCGGCGGATCGAAGTCTGCGAACGCGGTATTGGCGGGTTATACTGGCAATAGCCGGTTCGCCAATTCATCCGCCATTCGCGAAGGAGCGGCCCCCCTCATGGCAAGGGCGCCACGAATCCGACCGAGTTTCCGTTTGCTGGCCGCCGCGTGCTGCATGGCCGCGTGGCTTGCTGCTGCCAACGCCGTTGCCCAGGATACGCTGGGGCAGCAGCGCCGCGCGTTGTTCCAGCAGTACCAGGCCAGGCTTCAAGGGTTGGCACAAGAGGCCGCCTCCGCAGGTCATGCAGAGTTTGCCGCGCAGGTGCGAGCTTGGTTCCGGCCGATCCATGCGCGCATGATGTACTTCCATCCCGCGCCTTCGCTGGCAGGCGAATCAACTCAGTCTGCCGATTTGGCTGGAACCGCCGCTAGCGCGGTGCCGCCCCACTTGCAGTCGGCGTTTGAGCAGCTCCGCCAGGCCCAGGCCGAGGCATGTTTCGCACTGGCAACGACGGCAGCGAAGGAGCGGCAGTTATCGCTGGCCATGACCCTGGTAAACGATACGCTGCGCGAGAATCCCAACCACGAAGGTGCCCGCCGTATTGTCGGCGACGTGCAAGTGGACGGCCGCTGGTGCTCGCCGTACCAGGCCGAACAGCTTCGCAAGGGGCTCATTTGGCACAACCGTTTTGGCTGGCTGCCGCCGCCGCACGTGGAACGGTACGAAGCCGGCGAGCGGTTCCACGGCGGGCAGTGGATCACCGCCGAGCGCGACGCAGAGTTGCACGCCGATATCCGCACCCCCTGGCGGATCGATACCGAGCATTTCTCGATCAGCACCAATCACAGCCTCGAGGCCGGGGTCGAACTGGGCGAGAAACTGGAACGGTTGCATCGCGTATGGCGGCAACTGTTCGCCGGCTACTACGGCACGGCCAGCCAGTGGAATGCTGCGTTCGCCGGCGGTGCCGTGCCCGACACCGGGCGCCGCAAACATACCGTAATGTATTTCAAGGACCGCGAAGAGTTTCACCGCGTTCTCAAGGACGAGGTCCCTCCGCAAGTGCAGATCTCGGGCATTTACCTCAGCAAATCGAAGGTGTCGTACTTTTTTGCGGACGAGCAACGCGGCGATACCACGCTCTACCATGAAGCCACCCACCAGCTTTTTCACGAAGCGCGGCGCGTGGCACCAACCATCGGCCAGCGGGCCAACGCCTGGATCATCGAGGGCATCGCGTGCTTTATGGAATCGCTGGTCGACCGCGGCACCTCGCTGACGGTCGGCGGTATCGACGCCTACCGCATCCAGGACCAGCGGTACTACATGCATCACGACAATTTCTATCTGCCGATGGGCGACCTGGCATCGCTGGGAGTGAATGCCCTCCAGCGGCAAGCGAACCTGGGCGTTCTCTATGCGCAATCGGCTGCCGTGGCCGACTTTCTGCTGTTCGCCTCCGACGGCCGCTACCGCGATGGCCTGGTGGAATACCTGCTGCTGCTGTATATGGGCCGCGACCGGCCCGGTTCGCTGAAAACCACCACGGGGCTTTCGCCAGATGCCATCGACGAAGCCTTCCGGCTTTATTGCCGGGTAAGCGACGAAGACCTGGCGCAGATTCCTGAGAGCGATTCCACCTACCTGGTGCTGGGAGGCAGCCAGGTGACCGACCAAGGGCTGGCCCATTTGAGCCGTTTCCGTCAACTTCGCTGGTTGGACCTCTCGGGCACCCGAGTGACCGACGGCGGCATCCCCGCCATTACCCGGCTTGAAACGCTCACGAAGCTGGATATCTCGGGCACCCGCGTTACGAATGCGGCCTTGGCGCAACTGGTCACTCTGCCCAATTTGCAAGCGTTGAACGTCAACCAAACGGCCGTCACCGAGGCCGCCCTGGAAGCGCTCAATCGCCAGCGGCCGAGCCTGCAACTGACACGCTGAGCCTCCGAGTCCCCGAGCCCCCGAGCCCCCGAGCCAGGGCGCATCTTATTGGGATCGATTCGCTGATACCGCGGGCGCATGCATCATTCCGTGTGCAGAAGGCATTGCTGCGGTTTGAAGGCGGCCGAGCAGTGGCCGCTTTTGCCGTGCTGTGTTTCGCGCGTCACCAGGCAACATGCCGGTGGCCTTGCCCCTGCTCAAATGCGTCTCCAGCAACTGGTTGCAAGGCAGTAGCAGAGTGTATGGTCGGACGCTACGATTGTTGCTGCCCTGGTTGGGGAGACGGGCCGGTTAGCCTGGGATGCGCGTTGGCCGTCCTTCTCGTTTCTACCGTAATCGCTCACTGCTGGAGCGGCAGGAGCACTTGATGCTGCGTCCGGAGTGACGATTCGCGCTTGGGATCTGGCTCTGCTTTGGGTTCGCATCCGCTGCATAGCGGGAACAGTCTCGGGGTCAATCATGGAAACACCATGGACGGACATTATCACCGCCGTCGGTACTGCACTTGGCGCAGCCTTTACTGCACTTGGCCTTGGCTTTATCGTCTTCCAATTGCGCGCCGCTCGCCGCCAGCTTACCATCACTTCCTTCGATCATCTTTACTCTCGAATGCATCGCATTCATGAACTGTTTTTGGAGAGGCCAGGTCTGCGGCCCTACTTTTATGGCGGAGAGGAGCCCCACCAGGGGTTAGACAACTACTGCGAGATCTGCATCGCAGCAGAAATGATCGCGGACTTTTTCCAGCAAGTGAACCTTGAATTGGACTTGATGCCGCAGTCCACAGCGGATGGGTGGAAAGCGTATATGTGCTGGGTTATTCAGCAAAGCCCCGCCCTGTGTAACCACCTGAATGTGAACCACAGTTGGTATCCCACGCGACTGCTGAAATTCGCGGACATCGAGCCTGCGGCAGAAGAAGCGACCCTTCCGGAGTTAAGCAGCGATCATCACAACGAAGTACCGGTGGCTTGATTCACCATGTTCAGCGGCTGGTACCAGCGCAGCCCGGTAGGGCCGGTTCCACCGGCCGCAAGTGGTCCCTACTGTGCCACACATGATGCATTGCGACGGTCCGCGGTTGGTGGTGCTGTACGAGCAACCAGCGGCCAGCGCCAGCCGCGGGCAGTCGCTCGTACATTTTCCTCCCGTCGCGAAGCCGTCGAGGTGACAACTGCTAGCGTCGCCAATCGCCGTTGACTGCTTGGGACGACTTCTTTACGATCCCCCGCCTCAGTATTCCCCTCGCGGGGGTGCTGTCTTTCCACCGCCGGGGGTGCTGTTCTTGACAGCAAGAGCCTGGTGCCGCCTGACCTCTGGCACTGACAAGACCGTCGTATGCCAACGCCCGAAAACGCACCGAAGGTGGCCGATGCTCCCGCGGCGGAAACGCCCCGTTGGTTTCTCAATCCCCGGTTTCAAACCGCGGCCATGTGGCTGGTCGCGGTGGTGATCTTGGTGGAAGGGGCCTATGCCGTCTTCAAGCGGGAAAACGACTTCAACTGCCATATCGAGTTCGGCAAGCACTTCCTGGCCGGCGATCCGTACAAGAGCGCCGGGAATTTCTATCCGCTTGGCCGCGTGATGCTCGATGCGGTACTGCCGCTGGGAGGCTACTATCCCACGCGGGCGGTGAGTTATCTGTTGGCCGTGGGAAGCCTGTTCGTCATCTTCCATCTGTGGGGAAAAATGGCGCAGTCCTGGTTCCCCGCGACGACCGAGCACCGCCGGGCTGCCGTCTTCTTCACGCTAGCGGCTCTCTTGCCGCTGGTGATCCGCGACCTGGACGAGTGTGGGCTGCAGATTTTTCTCGTGTTGATGCTCTCGCTGGGGGCCTATGCGTTGTACTGCGGCCGGGCCTGGCAGTGCGGCCTGTGGATCGCCGCGGCCATCACCTATAAGGCGACGCCGCTGGTGTTCCTCCCGCTGCTGGTGTGGAAGCGCCAGTGGAAAGCGACCGCGAGCGCAGTTGTTTGCCTGGTGGGTCTGAACCTGCTGCCGGTTCTCTATCTTGGCTGGAATACGACCGTGGAAAGCCACCGCTACTGGCTGGTGAATTCCGCAGCGATCATGCGCGACATGCCCGATGCGTATCCTTCCATTCCCCACGGCATCGAGGCTCCCAAAACACAAAACGCGAGCCTCCGCGCCGGGCTGGCCCGCTGGGTCGAAACGTATCCTCCCGGCCATTCGCTGTACCTGGATCATCCGTTGTTCTTCCAGTTTGGCAACCTGCCGGTTGAGCAAGCCAAACACGTGGTCAATGGCATCATCCTACTGCTAGGGATAGTCATTGCCTGGAGCATGCGCCGCGGTTGGTCTGGAGACTCGGGCAGGCAGCGGCTACTAAAGGATTGGGCCGTCGCCTGCATCTTCGCGGCGCTCCTGTCTCCGCTTTGCTGGAAACAGCATCTCGTGGTGATGATTCCCGCGGTTTATCTCGTGGCGCGGTGGTTACTCTCGGGGCCAGGTTTGACCCGCGGCCAGGTGGCGCTCCTGGCCTCTTGCGGGATTGCATGGCTCTTCGGCCATCGGTTGTTTTTGGGGCGCGACCTTTCCATCGTGCTGCAGTCTTATCACTTGCTGACCTGGTCCGCACTGGCCGTGGTCTGGCTGGTGATGACGCTGCCGCTAAAAGCTCGGCTCCTTGCCGCTGACCAGGACCCAGTTCCCGGCAGTCCATCCGCGGTTCGTTTGCAAGAGGCCGCTTGAGCGTTTTCCACCGCCGTTGGCGACACCATTTACCCCCCAGCAGTCACCGCCATGGTCCACGGTGTGATTGTCATCCCGTGCTACAACGAAGCCGACCGGCTGAGCCCCTCGGCTTTTCACCATTTTGCCCGCAACACGCCCGGAATACGGCTGTTGATGGTCAACGATGGCAGCCGCGACCAGACCGCCGAGTTGCTGGACAAGCTGGCGAGCGAGAATCCCGGGATCGACGCCCTGCACTTAAGCCCCAACGGCGGCAAGGCAGAAGCGGTGCGCCGCGGCATGCTTGCGGCCTGCGATCAGTCGCCGGACTTTGTCGGATTTCTGGACGCGGACCTGGCCACCCCGCTGGATGAGTTGCCGCGGTTTGTGGATGTGCTCACGCGGCGCCAGGATGTGCAGGTCATATTCGGTTCACGGATGCGTTTGCTGGGACGGGAGGTTCACCGCCGCCGGCTCCGCGGCTTGCTGGGCAGGTCGTTCGCACTCGTTGCCTCGCAGGTGATTGGCATTCCACTCCGCGATACCCAGTGCGGTGCCAAGGTGTTTCGTGTCAACGACCTGCTCCGCGCAGCGTTCAGTGAACCGTTTGCTTCACGCTGGATCTTCGACGTGGAGATTCTGGCTCGCCTGAAGAACGGATACCGGGCAGCCGGCTTGGGCGATGTTTCCGCGGTGGTGTATGAACTGCCTCTGGACCGTTGGGAGGAAGTGCCCGGCTCCAAGCTCAAGAGCGGCGACTTTCTCAAAGCCATTGTGGAACTGTCCACCATCTACTGGCGATACCGCTGGCGGGGCGAGGTCATACAGCCGATATTCCCTGCAAGGTCCACAGCCGCGGAAGAATCCATCATCCCACAGGGCGAACACCGCCGCGCGGCCTGACGCACCATGGCTGAGAGAGGTATGGATATCGAAACCGGCCAATGGAACCGGCGCTATCTGGATATTCGTATCTCCATCGGACGATGCATGGCCTAACGTTAGTTGGGCCACGTTGCCACTTCGCCCCGCCGCAAGGCCAGGTTCGCCAGGTGCGCAGCCGAGGCAGCCGATACACCTGCCGCCACCGGCGCATTGGGCGTCTTTCGGCTGCGCACGCATTCGATCCAGTTGGCCAGG
The DNA here is from genome assembly GCA_964511065.1 of uncultured Pirellulales bacterium. Taxonomy (GTDB): domain Bacteria; phylum Planctomycetota; class Planctomycetia; order Pirellulales; family S012-138; genus CALBRZ01. The sequence continues at coordinate 18,913 of CAZEEG010000026.1, forward strand.
TGCAGCGTTTCGCCGTCAGGCTCGTTGTAGAAGTCGGCGCCGCGGGGGCCTTCACCCAGCACCCATTCTTGATACTCGATCTTTTTCTTGCGCTCGGGATGGAGCTCGTACCGGCCGCGGTCCAGGTACAGCGTGGCGTTGGTGCCCATCAGTTCGATCATCGCGCCGTTTCGGGCATTCGAGAACGTTCCTTCAAAATACACCTGCACGTTCTGGTCCGGATAGCGGAGCAGCGTCTGCACGGTGTCGGGCGTTTCCCATAGGCCCTCGGCGCTGAAATGGTCGCCGATGCTGGTGGCAACCTGCGGGTGGTCAAGGTCCAGGTACCAATGGACCACGTCGATGAAGTGCACCATCAGGTCGGTGAAGATGCCCCCGCCAAAATCCCAGAACCAGCGCCAATGGCGAAAGCGGTATGCGTCGAATGGCTGTTGCGGGGCAGCACCCAAGAACGCCTTCCAATCCAATGTGGCCGGGTCGACGCTCGGCCGCTGCTGCGCCCGGGGCTGATTGCGGTTCCAGGTGAGGTGGACTTTATGAATATCGCCCAACACGCCCGAGCGCACGATCTCGTTGGCCTTGATGAAGTGCGGCATGCTGCGCTGCTGGGTGCCTACCTGAACGATCTGCCCGGTGCGCCGCTGGGCGTCGATCACGGCCTGACCTTCTGACAGTTCGTGCGTGAGCGGCTTTTCGACATACACATCCTTGCCCGCTTCGCATGCGGCGATTGTCATTGGCACGTGCCAGTGGTCGGGCGTGCCAATCAGCACGGCGTCGATATCAGCTCGGTCGAGCAAAGCCCGGTAGTCTTTGAACGCGGCGGCCTTGGGATCGGCCAGTTCTTGGCCGAGGTTGCGATGTTGCTCCCAAATGTCGCATACGGCCGTGATCTGCACGCCGGGAATCCGGGCAAGCGACTGCATCAGGCGCCGGCAGCGTCCGCCCGTCCCAATGCAGCCCACTCGCAGTGTCTCGTTGGCGGCGTAACCCGCCGCGGTTGCCGTGAAACCGGCGGTGATGATGCCGGCCGCGGTGGTTGCGCCGACTGCTTCCAGAAATTCCCGTCGCCCAAGCCGTTCGGTCATGGTTGGATCCCCGTATGGTTCGGCCGAAGTGGAAGGGATGAGGCCGGATGCCCAGCGTTCAACCGGGTGTCATTGCGCCGCGGCCAGCGGCCACCATGCGCAGGCCGTGGCATCCAAGTCGCAACCAGTGTAACGCGCAGCATAACGCGATGCGCCCTGGTAGGCTTCTCAAACGGTGGGGTGGCGCTCGAGGGGGAGAAGTTAAGCCCCAGGGGAAAAAAACATGGTAAGGGCAAACCGCGCCGCCAGGGGTTTGAGATGGGGGGCAGCAGGAAAGTGAACCCCGAACGATGAGCGCACAAAAAACCCCGTTGGCGGGGCAGGGACCAACGGGGCGATGTCGTTAGTGGCGGGGCAGAGGCCACTAACTGCACGCAATCGTAACAATGGCATGGCAGCCGACAAGCTGCACATATTCACAGGTTCATCTGGGGGGTAAGTGTGTTCTTTCGGTTTTTGGTAGATTCTCAGTGTCTCCCACCCGCGAACCCATAGGTGTCGGCGGTGTCTATTCGGCACATTATCCACCATGGGAGAAATGCGGCTGGCGCATGCCACTTCGACATATTCTGCTGGGCCATTGGTTGAGTTCGCTGGCAGGTCAACGCTCATACCGGAAACGGCCTTTGATGTGGCGATCGCTCGCTCAGTCACGCGACGAAGGAGGATGCAACATTGGAACCGGATCAAGTCGTTCGTCAGATCAAGGCAGCCCGGCTGTACACGCGCGACCTGGTGCGCACGATTCCCGAGGAAGATTGGTTCCGGCCTGATCCAGCGGGCGTGACCCACATTGCCTGGCAGGTAGGACACCTGGCATTCGCGCAGTACTCTCTGGCATTGAGGCGCATACGGGGGGAACAGCCGGAGGATGCCGAACTGATTCCCGCCGATTTTCTGGCCGCCTATGGACGCGGATCGGTTCCCGACGTTGAGCACAGCCGCAGCTTGGGCGTGGAAGGGATCCGGGCGGTGCTCGATCGCGTGCATCGCCGCGTGATGCAGGAAATTCCTCAGCAAACCGCGGCCAGCCTGGAGGAACCGGCCATCGGGCCGCCGCATGCCATGTTCGCCACCAGGCTAGGTGCATTGCAGTGGTGCGTACAGCACGAATTTCTTCATGCCGGGCAGATCGCTTTGCTGAGGCGGTTCTTGGGCGGGCAGCCGCTGCGGTAGAACGCGGCCGCCGCCAGGATGGCAACGGCCAGGTGCCCCCCGCTATGGCCGCAGGGCATGCTGGTTGGCCATGGCAATGCCGCTGATCATGGCCCCGATGATGCCGACGAAGCCCTGGTCGGTCCCGCAGATGAACAAGTTGGGCAGGTGGGTGCATCCGTCGAGCTGTTTCCGCGGCGATCCGTACACGGCGCCGTTATCATGCCCTGTGAATCGGCGGATCGTCGTGGGCGTGAAACAGTCGGTGGCGATTATATGCGGCCGGAAGTCGGGAACGAACCGCACGGCCGAGGCCACGATACGGTCGTACCAGCGCTGTTTCTCCTGGCGATATGCTTCTTCAGACAATCGGCGCCACGCGTCGTAGTTGGCGATGGCCGTGATCCGCATCATGCCTTCGTTCAGCGGCTCTGGATAAGCGAAGTTATTGGGAGAACAGATCACGCCGCTGCGCGTATCGACCAGGTCCTGGCTTTTCTCCCAGTGAAACTTGGGACTGTCGTTGAAGAAGACAATGGTTTCATCGCAGCCCAGGTCTCGAGGCTGGCGGTCCAGCACAGCGAGGGCTTCGACAAAGCTGAGTTGCCCGGCGGGCCAGGGCGTTTCTTTTACAGGCGGTTCGCAGAGGCGCATGGTTTCCAGCCAGCCGGCGCTGGAAATGACGCGCTGGGTTGAAAGCTCGGTGCCGTCGTCCAGCACCACTTTCCGCACCTGGCCGCCTTCGGCGACGATTCGGCGAACGCCGCTGCGCAGCCGCAGTTCCCCGCCCAATGCCTTGTATCGCCGCGTGAGCAGTTTCAGGATCAGCCGCACTCCGGCCCAGGGCCGCGCCAGGCCTTCCAGGAAAATGCTGCGAAACATGATGCAGAACTGTGGCAGGTCCATATCGTGCTCACGGGCACTGCCGTAGTACATCAGTGGGCAGAACAACATTTCGATCAGCAGCGGATCGCGCACGTACTCGCTCACGAACTGCCGCGCCGATACCGCGGCATGCTCCGGGCGGATATCATCGTAATCGAGCAAGTCGCCGATCAGCCGCCGGAAGCCGTCCTGCTCGGCCGGAAACTTCTCCGCGATCTCTGCGCACAGTACTTCGGGATCGTTCGTGAAGCGAAGCCGCACGTCGGGAAATGCGATCGACGATCCGACTTGAGGAACCAGGTTGAAATCATCCCATTGAAACCGCAGTTGCCGCAGCAGCCGCGCCAGCGGGCCGCGCCGGGTGCCCTTGGGCACGTAGTTGGTTACGGCGTGCAGACCGACGTCATAGTTCCGCCCGTCCAACCGATAGAACGAATTCAAACCGCCAATCGTGGTATGCCGCTCCAGGATGCACACCCGCTGGTCGTAATGCGCCAGACGAATGCCGGCCGCCAGGCCGGACATTCCCGCACCAATGATGATTGTGTCGTAGGTGGACATCAGGAGGGAATCAACAGGCAGGTCAAACGGAAGCAATCAGCGGGTATAATGGCTGGCAATGTGGGGCCCAATGTGACAATCCTGTGTGACCATTCCATGCGGCAACCCACTGCGTGGTAGCCGGCGGCACGCAGCCTACGGCGCGCAGCCTACTGCGCGGCACGGTGGCACCGTGCCGCAGATGCATGATCCACAGGTGGCACGATTCACCGTCGGCACGATCCATCGGTGACGGTGTCGGCCGAAGTCTGTAGCCCACGTTACCCGGCATTATCTTAGCCCCCGGCACGGCACTTTGCCCACGGGGGTATCGGGGGGCCATCGCGTGGGTTTCGCCAAAATCTGCGGGAAAGGGAACAGTTTGTGGCTTCGCAAGCGGCAGTGCGGTTTGGCATTCTGGGCGCGGCGCGCATTGCCCGTAAGTTGGCTCCGGCGATCCAGCAAGCCGAGGGTGCCGAACTGGTAGCGATTGCCAGTCGCGACGCGGCCAAGGCCGAGGCGTTTGCGTCAGAATACAACATCCCTCGCAGCTTTGGCAGCTATGAGGCGTTGCTCGATTGCGACGACATCGACGCCGTGTATCTGCCTTTGCCGCCGTCGCTGCATTTGCCTTGGACCCGGGCCGCCGCCGAGCGAGGCAAGCACGTGCTGTGCGAAAAACCGCTGGCCGCCACCGCCGACCAGGCTCGCGAAATGGCCGAGGTTTGCCGGGCGGCAGGCGTCCAACTGCTCGATGGCACGATGTGGCTGCACCACCCCCGGGCCGCGGCCATGCAAACCTTCATTCACAATGGCTCACTGGGCCAGTTGCGCAGGGCCACCACCGTATTCACCTTCTACGGCGATTTTCTCCCCAACGACGATTTCCGCCACTCGCGGCCGTACGGCGGGGGCTCGCTGCTCGACCTGGGCTGGTATTGCGTGGGGGCAACGCTCTGGGCCTTCGGAAGCTTGCCAGAACGGGTCTGGGCTTGGGCGAACTGGCAGAACGACGTCGACATTGATTTCCTCGGCCAGATATGGTTCGCCGGCGAGCGGACGGCATCGCTGGAGTGCGGCTTTCGCACCATGCGGCGCAAGTGGCTCGAGATCGCCGGCACCCACGGAAGTATCGTGTGCGACGATTTCACTCGCCCCAAGAATCCCGACCAGCCGCGCTTCTGGACCCACGATGCCGACGGCAACGCCACCACGCATACGGTGCCTGGCCCGCCCCAGGAAATCTGCATGATCGAGAACTTTTGCCAGGCGGTACGCGAAGGTACCTTGCGCGAAGACTGGACGGCCGCCGCCGTGGCGACACAAGTGGTGTGCGACGCCCTGGACCGTTCGGCCCGGGCTGGCAAGATGATCGAAATGGCCCAGCACACCATCTAGCCGCCCGCTCAGCCGCTGGCAGTTGCCTGGTACCGCTGCGGGGCTGGCGTCTGCGTCCCTGCCTGGCAGGCCAGAGATACGAGGCTGCTCGCCAAAAACCTGCTGGGTCATACCTTCCACGTTCACTCACATTCCAACGCGATCTTTGCCTATGCGCGGCCGTGAGATTCGTTCGGCACTTGCCTGGTTGGCCGCCGCCGCGGCGATCGCTCTGGGGCTGGGGTTCCTGGCCGCCGTCGTACAGGAACATTTCGCGCCGCTGTGGCTGTTCCCCGTCTTGCAAGGCATCGCATTGGGGGCCGGTTTGGTGTTGGCCCTGCGTGCCACGCAGTTTGGCGGTCGGCGGCTTGCCATTACGGTGGCCGCAGGGGCCGCGGCCTTGATGTTCGCCGCGCAGTTCTATGGCAGTTACCGGCGGTATGCCGCAGCGGTCGAAGCGAAGGCTCCCCAAGGTTTCGCGCTGCCCCACGAGCGGTTGCGCCCGCCACAGGACATGGTCGATTATCTTCGCCAGCAGGCGCGCGCCGGGAGGCCGCTGTTGGCCGGCATCACGGCCCGCGGAGGCTGGGTGTGGGCTACCTGGGCGTTCGATGTGGCACTGGCCGCCGGGACCGCCGCACTGGCGGTGCGATGGGGCTTTCGCCGGCCCTACTGCCAACAATGCCACAAGTGGTACCGGCCCGTGGGCGAAGGCCACCTCAGCCGGAAAGCCGCGGGCAGCGTGGCCCAACTGACCGGCGTCGATCTCCCCCAGCAGAACGGGCAGTACCGCCTTTGGGCATGTCCCACCGCCGGCCATGGCACCGTGCTGGAGGTCGCCTGGATGGTCGAACAACTGCCGCAGAATGTCGCAAGGGCTGCCCGGCCTCGTGCTAAGGAAGGGGCTGCAAATGAGCCACCACAACCTGGGCAGCAATCCCCTCCACAACGGTCATCTGAGCAGCAGGAACGGGTGACCATGGTTGCGATTCCACCGGCCAAGACCGGGGAGTTACAAACCATCCTGGCGGAAGCGGCGGAAAGCCATCGTTAGGTCGGGAGCCGCCTGTGGAAACCGTAACAGGCTAGAATCTCAGACGGAGGGGGCACGTATCCGGGCCGCAGGCTTTGAGAATCATTCGGACGGATGGGACGACGAACCTTGAGGGCATTGATTACAGGAATCACCGGCTGTATCGGCTCGCATCTGGCCGAACATCTGCTCGCGTGCGGCGATACCGTGCTGGGACTGGTGCGCAGCGAAGCGTCCGCCCGGCAGTTGCCGCCGAACTTGAGCGGCGTTCCACTGCTAACCTGGGATATCAGCCAAGCGGAACGGCCCGCCGACGATCAACTGCACCGCCTGGCGGCCTTTGCACCCGATTGCGTGTTTCACCTGGCAGCCATCAGCGTGGCGCGGCTGTGCGGCGATCGGGAGCCGAGCGAGATGGCGTGGAACACCAATGTCGTCGGTACGCAGCGGCTGCTTGCTGTGTTGCGGCGGCAATGCCCCGCCGCGCGATTCCTGCTCGCCAGCAGCGCCACGGTGTACGTGCCGCAGCGGGGTTTGCTGGTGGCCGAGGATGCACCCACGCAGGCTCAAACAGCTTATGCGGCCACCAAGCTGGCCGCCGAAGCCGAAGTGGCCAAGCACGTCGACGAGGGCTGGCTCGATGGGATCATCGTGCGCTCATTTCAACACGCAGGCCCGCGCCAGCCGCCAGAACTGATGCTTTCGGAATGGGCCCGGCAATTGCTCGATCCGGCGGTGGACTCCCTCACCGTCCACAGTTGCGACATTTGGCTTGATTTGTCCGACGTTCGCGATGCATGCCGGGCGTACCGCTTGCTGGCCCAGCATGGAAAGCGCGGCAGCGTGTACAACGTCGGCTCAGGCAGCCGGCAGCGGACAGGCGATATCGCGGCTGCGATGGTCCGCCTGGCCGGAAGCAACAAGCCGATCGTGGAACGATATCCCGGCCGGCGATGCAGCCCTATCGCCGATACAGCACGGCTGCGAAATGCCACCGGTTGGTTTCCCAGCGTGCCGGTCGAGCGGACCGTGGCCGATAGTCTCGCCTGGTGGCGAAACCAAATGCAGGTTGCTTTGCAAGCCGGCCCAACGCCGCGGTCGTGAAGCGGCGGCGCGGTCGGTGGCAGATCG
>CAZEEG010000026.1:26221-54553 GCA_964511065.1 uncultured Pirellulales bacterium
GCGTGGGGTGACCTACCGGCGGATGATGACTTTCGATGCGTTCTTCGAAAGGATGTCGTAGACGTCGTCGGCATCCTGCGGCCTCAGACGGATACAGCCCTCTTGGGCTGCGCTGCCGACCGACTGGGGGCTGTTGGTGCCGTGGATTGCCAGTTCGCCTTCTTGGCCGGCCTGCACGCCGAGCTCAACCAGGCGATTGCCGAGGGGGTTGTTGGGATCGCCGCCAGGAATACTCCGCCCATCAAGGTAGATGTACGGCGGATCGTATGCCTTCTCGGTGACCACATACTCGCCTTCCTTGGCGGGTACTTCGCTGCCCAAGCCGATGGTGAACCGGCCGGCGTAACGGCCGTCGTTGAGGAACAGCGTCATTTCGTACCGTTCCAGTTGGACCTCGGCATGGAACGGGCCGCGGACGACCTTCAACTCGGTGCCGGGCCGCAGCGAGGCCGCATCCGGGAGCCGATTGATCTTCTCCAGCAGTCGGGCCGGTACACCGTAGCGCTCGGCGATGGCTTCCAGGGTTTCGTCCGGCTGAACCACGTGGGGCCGGTCGAGGTAGGATTCACGCGAGTAGACCACCTTGGCTGCGAGTCGATCGAGGAGATCCAGCAGAATCTGTTGGCGCTGAGTGTCCAACTGATCGCGGCTGCCGTACCAGCGCGACAGTTGCAGGTGCGCTTCGGCCAGGCGGTTTTGCACAATCAGCTGGTTGGCTTCCAGCAGTGCCGCATCGAACGCGGCCTGTAACTCCACATTCGCGGCCGATCCTCCAGGGCCGCTGGCCGCTTGGGCACCCTCGCCGGGGGCCGGCGACTGTCCGGACGGGGTAACCATCGCCGGGCCAGTGGGGGCCGGGGCATACCCATGCGGCTGTTGATGGCTGTGTGTGTGGTCGCTGGCGTGGGCGGACGCTTCGTCGTGAGTTGCTCCGGCTTCGCCGGGTGCCAACGGGGCGGTGTCTGCGCCCGGGGGAAGGGAGGCGAAACCATTGGCACCAGCGGCCGGCGGGGCCGGCAACTCGGTTTCCCCGTGGCTGGGCGGTACCGCTGCCATCGGCGGCGGGGAGCCACCCTCGGCCGGGATCACCACCTGCGGCGGTTCCATCAGCTCGCCGGGCGTGACGGCCACCGGGCCGGGCGGCGGATCGTTGTCCCACAGCGGTGCAGGCGCCGTGGCCGTGGTTTGCGGCTTGGGCCCTTTGATGATGGTCGCATAGACGCCATAGGCGACAACGGCCATCAATCCGGCCAGGACAAACGACTTGAACAACTTCACGGTCGTCCTCCTTGACGCTTTCCGTGCAATCTGCTGCGATAAGTGCCATTTGACTCCGGCCCGCGATCCATGCAGGCCGGCCGGCTGCCTCGCATCCCGGCCCCCATCCAAGGGGACAGAAGGAATCAGCCGCAGTGTGGGACGACAACGACCCCGACGAATACGATTACGAGACGAGCGACGACGATTCGGATTTCGACGATTCGGACACCGTGCCTTGCCCCAGTTGCGGCGAGGCCGTGTACGAGGACTCCGAACGTTGCCCGTACTGCGGCGACTACATCACCTTCAGCACCTCGCCCCTGTCGGGGCGGCCCACCTGGTGGATCGTGCTGGGGCTGATCGGGATCGTAGCCGTGGTCGTTGCCCTCTCCGGCATACTGTGAGCCGGCGCGCAATGGGCGCGGCGACCCTGCAGCAAGGGGCAGGTATCGTACCCGCTGCTGCCGCACGATGCTACGTCAATCTCACGCTATCCGATTTGTTCGGCACCAACGTTCCAGACCTTCATTCCAACTTTCCTTCACCATTCAGAATTACCCAACTGCCAGCATATTTCTGCGGACGTTTTGCCCAAACCCACTGCCGCGGGGCCTGCCAGCAGTGACAGCGGTGCGCTCGCCGCCGCTGCAACGGCGGCCGCCGGGTTGGCCACGAATGGTCCCGCCCGAGTTCACACGGTTTCAACCTGCCCCGTTATCCACCATGGATTCCGACACCATGAGCCTTGGTCCTGAAGATACACCCGTGGCGCTGGGATACCGCTTCCCGGCGGAATGGGAACCCCATGTCGCAACCTGGGTATCGTGGCCGCACAATCGCGAAAGCTGGCCCGGCAAGTTTGAACCGGTTCCGGCCATTTGGGCCGAACTGGTCGCCACGCTGGCGGAGTTCGAACCAGTCCATGTGCTGGCCGGCGGCGAAGCGGTGATGGCAGAAGCCCGCCAGATGGTGGGCTCCCTGCCCAATGTCACGCTGCACGACATCAAGACCAACGACGCTTGGACCCGCGATCACGGCCCCATGTTTCTCCAGGCCTCAGAGGGCGCGCCGCCAGCGCTGATCGATTGGGAATACAACGCCTGGGGCGGCAAGTACCCGCCGTTTGACGACGATAACCGCGTGGCCGGTTTGATCGCCGAACGCCTGGGATACCGGCGGTTTGTGCCGGGCATCGTGCTGGAAGGCGGCGCCGTCGATGGCAACGGGCAAGGAACCATCCTCACCACTGAGGAATGCCTGCTGAACCCTAATCGTAACCCAGGTTTAGGCCGCCAGGAGATCGAACGCTACCTGGCCGATTACTGCGGTGCCCGGAAGGTGCTGTGGCTGGGGCAAGGCATTGCTGGCGATGATACCGACGGCCACATCGACCAGTTGGCCCGGTTTGTTGGTCCACGGCACGTGGTGGCCCCGTTGGAGGACGACCCCGCCGATGAGAACTACGAACCGCTGCACGAAAACTTCGAACGCCTCCAACAGATGACCGACCAGGACGGGCAGCCGCTGGAAGTGATCCCCTTGCCGATGCCGCGACCCATTTTCTTTGACGGCCAGCGTCTGCCGGCCGGCTATGCCAACTTCTACATCGCCAATGGCGTGGTGGTGGTGCCAGTCTACGACGACCCGGCCGACGACGAAGCTCTGGCGACGCTCGCCCGCTGCTTCCCCGACCGGCAGATTCGCCCCTTGTACTCGGTGGATTTGATTCTGGGGCTGGGCGCGGTCCACTGCGTGACCCAGCAGCAGCCTGCTTGAAGCGGGACACTGCCCCGCACTCTGTCAAATCAGCGTGGACCTTCCGCGGTCTAGATAACCGCGGCCCCATTGAAGCCGGTCAGGGAGAGAGGTGCTTATTCGGCCCGGCGGTCCTTCCGCGGTCTAGATAACCGCGGCCCGATTGAAGCCGGTCAGGGAGAGAGGTGCTTATTCGGCCCGGCGGTCCTTCCGCGGTCTAGATAACCGCGGCCCCATTAAAAGGGCGGTTGGTCGGTTCGTGGCGGCGCGTGGGCTGCCCCCCGGTTCGCTCATGAATTATTTTCTGGCTGCATGTCCATTTTTTGGGTGGAGCATGGCAGACAGATCATGTGGGCGAAGCTGCGCCGCATTTGCTAGCGGTCTAAAGTCGCTCGCGGTGGGGCCGATTCGCCTTGCACCAGTAGGAGCCTGCCGGCACAATGGGACAACATCCACTCTCATGGTTCCTTGGCTGGATTGTAAGGAAGCAATCGCAATCGTGGTGCGCATTCGCGGCGCCACGGTCCATTCGCAAGGTTCCCTCCCAGGTTGAGCGCATGGCTCGCCATGGAGCGAACCTGGAATTCCCTCGGTACCCGGTGTGCGGTTTGGGGGCGCCAAACACGGAAGGAAGTCGTTGAGTTATGCCAGCGCTGCAAACGGTAGATGTCTTGATGAGCGACCCGCGGTGGGATGCCTATTGGTTTTTGCGTCCCGCCAAGAACCAGAAGCACGGGCTTCATGCATGGCAGGTATGGAGCTTCCGCGTCGACCGTCGCACTCAACATGAGTTAGCCTGCCGGCTGATTGCCAGTGGCGATACGGCAACGGAAGCCTGCCGCAACGCGCTTGAAACGGTCGAAGAGCCTGCGATGGCTGCCGCCCGGTAGTGTTTCCCCCATCAGGGCAAGGTTCGGTAGCGGCGGCAGATTCTGCGCATTTTGTGCAGAACTTGCCGCTGGCACCGCGGCGAGACGCGGGAGACTGTAGCTCCAGCCACATTACGCAACCCTCAATAATACAATGGGTTGCGCATGAAATGCTCAGCAGGTGCGGCACTGGGCACGGCAGTTGCCTTACCAAAGTGTCGCACTTTGTGGATCAGTCCCCCGGGCCGGCCCCCTTCCGTATCGCGGCCCAAGGCGGCGGGGTATCCAGTGCCCCCCTGACTTTTGGCACCCCTTTGCCGCGCGTTCTGCGCGGCTTGGTGCGCGAGGGGACATGCAACATTGGCCCCCCAGGCCACCGGCCTGTTGGTAAGCACGGACGCTTTGAGGAGATCGCATGCTGTCGGTTGCCAGCTTGTTGAGCGGAGTGGAAGCCGTCACCGGAATGTTCAAACGCTCGGCGCCCTCGGGCAGCGGGGCGGCTACGCCCGGCGACGAAAAGCCACGCGCAGATGAAACGTCGGGCGAGAAGCCGCATGCATCGATGCTCAAGGAACTGGCCAGTCGCCACGACCTGCGGAACATCAGCCCCAACAGCTTTTCGAACCTGGTTCGCCAATTGCACGAAGCGGGATTGATTAACAATCGCCAACTGCAAGACTTGGCTGCCGTGCGGCTGGAACTCGACCTGGCCGAGATTCCGCCCGACAAACCGCTCAACCTGATTGACTTCCTGGAGAACAAGCTGCAGCGGTTGCACGGCCAACTGGGCGGTGGGCCCACGGCATCGGGCGCGCCGCTCTCGGTCACCGATTATAATGAGGCGACCGACCGCACCATGCGGCAGTTGGAACTGCTCCGCGAGTTGCAACAAGCGCGGAGCGGCAGTGGACTGGATGCCACGGTCTAGGCCGCCCGAGTTGCAGCATCGTTCCTCCAACCAGCCGAGCAAGCCCATGTCAGGTTCTTCGGAAAGCCCTTGGTCTGCGCCACTGGGCCGGGTCCCCAGCGGCATTTTTATCCTTACCGTCCACCACGACGGACGCGAAACCGGCATGCTGGCCAGTTGGGTGCAACAGGCCGGTTTTGAACCGCCCATGGTGACGGTTGCCGTCAAACAGGGACGCTATGTGGCGGATTGGCTGGATGCCGGGACCGCCTTTGCCCTGAACCTGGTTGCCGTGGGCGAAACGCGGTTCCTCAAGCATTTTGGGCGGGGCTTCGAGCCCGACCAGCCGGCCTTTGAAGGGCTCAACATCGAGCGCACGGCCGGCAACGTTCCCTACCTGGCCGACACCGTTGGCTACCTGGAATGCCGCCCGCAACGGCATCTCGACTCCGGCGATCACCGCATCTATCTGGCTGAGGTCGTCAGCGGCAGCATGCTGAACGACAAGGAACCGATGGTCCACGTGCGCAAGTCGGGCCTTCGTTACTAGGGGCTGCCGCGGGGCGATGCATCGCCGCAATGCTGGCTCATTTCCCGCTCATCAAAATTGGCCTGTCGGCCCGTTGACGTTCTTGGTATACGAGGCGGTCGCGCCGTCCACAGGTTTCGCCGTCTGCGCCTGCTGTGCGCAGGACGTCGGCACCTCGCGCTGAGGGGCCGGTCACGTTTTGGCATTTCGCCACCGATCTTTATAGAACCCTGCTGATCGTTCCGACATCTCTGCCGATAACTCCTAGCGCCTACGGTCGTCGCGGGTCTTCCCTGGTTGCAGTGCGGGTAAGAACCATGTCGTTGTACAAATCGTCTGGTTGTCTTGACTCTGCCCCTGGCCGCTTGTCGGTGCTTGGCGCTACCGTTGCCGGAGGTCGCGCCGCCGCAGGTGCCATCACCGGCCGGCGCTCCTCGATGCACCGCATGAGGGCCTGGGCTGCCTTGATCGCGGCCACGATTGCGCTCTCGGGTTGCGGCGCCGAACAGCAGGCGCAGATGGAACCCAAGACCGCGACCCCGTCTGGCGAGCAGCCCACCGCTGCCGGCGACGATACGAGTGCCGTTCCCGGTGGACCTTCGCCAGCAGCACCGGCACCCACTGGCAGCGAACCGGCCGCGACGAGCGACAATCAACATGTCCCGCCGTGGCGGCGCGGGGCGCGAGGTTCGCGCCAGGCACGCCGCACCGATACCGCGGCAACTCCGCGGCAGTCGCCAGCCGAAAACCTGCCGCAAAGCCAGCCGATGTATCAACCACAGGCATCGCCACAAGCGGTGCCATACACGGCGACTCAAGCGGCGCCACAAGCGACGTGGCCAGATGCACCTGCGGCTTCTTCCTATGCGCAGTCCGCAGCTCAGTCACAGTCTTCACCGTACGATAGCTATGGCAGCCCCAGCGGAGTTGCCAGCTCGGCCAGCCCTCCAGGTGCGGCCAGTCAGCCGGCCCCTTCTGCCACCCAAGGTGGATTGCAAGGCGCGCTGGGCGAGTTGGGCCGGAGCCTGCTGGGTGAAAGCGGTGTGCAGGGCCACAACCCAGCGGCTGCCGATCCCGGCAACGCCCTGCGTGCCGATACGCTGATCAACCGCTTCCTGCCAGGCGCCGTGGCCGAGATGGCTCCATCGACCGGCACCTCAGGGCAGGGGGGAGGCATTGCCCCCTCGAGCATGTTCCCTGCCGGATTGGCACCGGGGAACATTGGGTCAGCCAACCTGATGCCCTCGCAGTTGGCGCCTTCCACAGCGTCGCCTTCTGCAGCGCCACCGCCGACCGCTCCGGTACCGCTACCCACGACCACCGCCCAACAACCGGTGAATGCGCCCGGCTCTGCCGGGGGCGCGGCCGCGGAATGGCCCTCGGCCGGGCCGCAAGCGGCAGGCAGTTCGCCGCAGTTAGCGCAGCGTTCCATGCAGGGCGGGGGCAGCGAGTTTACAGCCCCAGGCGGCCAGCAAACGATGTCTGCGCAAGCGATGTCTGCACAATCCATGGCAGCGCGCGATACTGCATCAACCGGCGAACCAACCGCCGCGCCGAGCATCCCGCCGGTCGAGGCCGATCCGTCCGCACAACAAGACTACACCACGGTCAAGGTGTTCTACGGCACCGACCGCGCTCAGTTGAATCTGGAATCGATCACCTGGATCGACTACATGGCGAAGTTCTACGCCGCCGCCGGCGCTCTGCTGGTCGCCGGCATCTGCTTTATGCTCGCCGGAATGAAGATCGGCCGCGGCTTCACGCGGCCAGTGGCCTGGTTCAGCGCCGCCGGGGCACTGGTGCTGGCGGCCTGGGGCGGAATCATGGCCTTCGACCTCCAGCAGAAGGCGGCCAAGCCGGGCGTGGCCTACGGCGGCGAACGCGGCAAGCTCGAGGTAGGCGTTTGCGAAGTCAGCATCCCACCGCGGCACGAAGTCGGCGAACTCGAAGCGCCGTCGATCATACGACTTGAAATCCGCGAGGACCCCACCAAGCACGTCGTGCTGCTGGGCAGCTATCCGCAGGATGCTGCGGAATTCTACGAGCAGTTGCGCAACCGCGTATCACAAAGCCCTCGGAAGGACGCCTTTGTTTTCGTCCACGGCTTCAATGTGAGCTTTGAAGACGCCGCCCGGCGTACCGCCCAAATGGCGCACGATCTGAAGTTTGAAGGCGCGCCGATTTTCTATAGCTGGCCCAGCCAGGCGCAGCTTACGGCATATACCATCGACGAGAACAATGTCGAGTGGACGGTGCCGCACTTGAGAGAGTTTCTGCTCGACGTGGCCCAGCAAAGCGGCGCCGAATCCATCTGCCTGGTCGCTCACAGCATGGGCAACCGCGCGCTCACCAAGGCACTGCATGGGCTTTCGTACCGCATCGAGCGGCCGATTTTCCGCGAGGTGGTGCTGACGGCCCCGGATATTGATGCCGACGTCTTTCGCCGCGACCTGGCGCCGCAGATCGTGCGTACCGCGCATCGCGTGACGCTGTACGCCTCGAGCAACGACGAAGCCCTGCGGGTGTCCAAGCAAATCCACGGCGCACCCCGGGCTGGTGATTCCGGCGCGCTGCTGGTGGTGATGCCCGGCATTGAAACGATCGACGTCTCGGGCATTGATACGTCGCTGCTGGGCCACTCCTACTACGGCAGCAACGGTACGGTGCTGTCCGACCTGATCGGCCTGCTCAAACATGGCATGCCCGCCGCCCAGCGCTCGTGGCTGATGCCGCGCGACTACCAGGGACTGCCGTACTGGGTGTTCGCCTCAGCGATGGCCAACGCGAACGCGCAGACCGATGCCGCCGACGATGGCGGAACCAGCCTGCAGCGTTAAACCACGCGCCGGTTCCGCGGCGGAGGGGCCCCTGCCAGGGGTCACGCTTGCGACAGGTAAGCCAGCACTCCCAGGCAAATCAACCAGATGGCCAATACCGCTATGGCCACGGCCAGCAAGGCCTTGTTCTTGCGCGGTGGTGGCGTGCCGCGCCAGCCCAATTCACCCTCGGGCGGCGTGGAGCGGGCCACGGCCTGCGCCTGTTGCTGCATATCCGCTGGCTTGGTGGGCGGGGTGCTGCGGTGATCCCGTGCAGCGCTGGCATCCTTTCCGCGGTCGCCTGGTTGAGAAGGTGGCTTACCCTGTTCCATCGTTCGCTGGGATTCCTTGTACCTGAGCGCGGCCGGTGCCGCGCTGATGGCTGGCTTGTCACGCCAACTGGTTTGTTGTGTGCGGTTCGCTCATCTGGTTGGCCAGCCTGGTGGGCTCAATCCGTGGTCTGCGGTTTTTGGTTCGTGGTCCGCGGTCTAATCGGTTTGCGACCAGTTGCGGCTGCGCTGCACGGCCCGAAGCCACTGCGCATAAGCGGCTTCGCGTTGCGCGTCGGAAATCTGGGGTTGGAACTCACGGTCAACGGCCCATTGTTGGCGGATATCGTCCAGCCCGTTCCATACTCCGACGGCCAGGCCTGCCAGGTACGCGGCCCCCAGGGCCGTGGTTTCGTTCACGATCGGGCGGCGCACACGGGTGCCTAACAGATCGGCCTGGAATTGAAGCAGCATGTTGTTTGCCGACGCGCCGCCGTCCACCCGCAGTTCGGCCAGTTTGATGCCAGAATCCTTCTGCATGGCTTCGAGGACGTCGCGGCTCTGGAAGGCCATCGACTCCACCGCCGCCCGGGCAATATGGCCGATGGTCGTGCTGCGTTCGATGCCGACGATGGTACCCCGGGCATAGGGATCCCAGTACGGGGCGCCCAGACCGACGAAGGCCGGTACGAAGAACACGCCACCGCGGTCGGGCACGCTGGCGGCCAGGTCTTCTACTTCCGCAGCACGGGTGATTGCTTTCAAGCCATCGCGCAGCCACTGCACGGCGGCGCCGGCTACAAAGACCGAGCCTTCCAAGCAATAGGTGACTTCGCCGCTGATTCGCCAGCCCACGGTGGTGAGCAGGTTGTTTTTTGATTCGACGGGCGATGGGCCGGTATTCATCAACAAGAAGCAGCCGGTGCCGTAGGTGTTTTTGGCCGTACCCGGCTCGAAGCACGCCTGGCCGAAGGTTGCCGCCTGCTGGTCGCCGGCCGCGGCCGCAATGGGGATCGGCCGTCCAAACCATTGCGGGTCGGTTTCGCCAAACACGTGGCTGGTATCGCAGACATTGGGCAGGATGGCGCGGGGGATATCCAGCAGCTTGAGCAGTTCGTCGTCCCACTGCATGGCGTGGATGTTGTACAGCATTGTGCGACTGGCGTTGCTGACGTCGGTGGCATGGACCTTGCCGCCGGAAAGCCGCCAGATGAGCCAGGTATCGACGGTGCCAAAGAGGATTTCGCCCCGCTCGGCCCGGGCCCTGAGTCCGACCACGTGATCGAGCAGATACTTGATCTTGGTGGCCGAGAAGTAGGCATCGACGACGAGGCCCGTCTTGCTGCGAATGGTGGCTTCGTGGCCGTCGCGTTTGAGTTGTTCGCAAATCGGCGCGCTGATACGGCTCTGCCAGACAATGGCGTTGCTGACCGGGCGGCCCGTTGCCCGATCCCACAGGATGGTGGTTTCGCGCTGATTGGTGATGCCGATGCCGGCCACCTGATCGACGGGATGGCCCGACTGCTCAATGGCCTGCCGGGCGACGGCGAGTTGCGATTGCCAGATCGCCTCGGGATCGTGTTCCACCTCTCCGGGTCCCGGCAAGATTTGCTCGAACTCTTGCTGCGCCATCGAAACGGCACGGCCGTCGGCGTCGAACAAAATCGCCCGAGACGACGTGGTGCCCTGGTCGAGCGCTAAGATCAGCGGTTGCATGAACGATCCTCGTTGCCACAGTCTTGCCAAAGGGGCGCAGCGCGGCGGGCCCCCATGATGCCGAGGCGCAATTATAGAGCAGGGCTGCCGCTGCCGGTATGCCGGCCAGGGGAACGGCGTGCCGCAAGTCCCCCCAGGGTGGGCCGCCCGCGCAGCGATACGTAATAAGCGCCTCGGCAGCGATGCGCAGTAAGAAGTTGCGGCCAGCGGGCGAAAGGAATGCGCGCCGGTTAGTCGAGCGACTCCAGCAATCGCTGCCGTTCCCGCTCCAGCGGAAATTCGTAGTAAGTGGTCAGGGCCTTGACCTTACTTGAACGTGAGATGACGGCCCCGGTGTTGCCGACCACGGGCCGTTGATTGCGCTCCCACTGCGTGACCAGTTTTTTCTCCGACGACACCAGTTCGGTGGCCCGCTCCCCCAGGGCCGCATTGGTTGCGGCATAGCGGTCGCGTGCCGTATTGCGCCGGGCTTCGAGCACGGCCAACTGCCCACGCAACTCGTCGGCTTCCGTGCGCAGCACCTGGTAGCTCGCCTGCTCCCGTCCAGCGGCCGCGGTCAAACGGTCGATCTCCAGTCGCAACGCAAACCGGCGGTTGGGATCGCGTTCGCCTTGCAACAGGGCAAAGCAGTTGCTGATCGCCGCATCAAATTCGGCCAGGCGGCGTTCCACGGGAATCATCGCCGCCTGCAATTTGGAAAGCTTGGCATCCAGCGGTGCCCGTGCCTCGTTGACGGCCGCGTTCTCCGCCTCCCATTGGGCCACGGCGGCTTTCCGCTGCTCCTCGATCGCCGTCCGCTCGGCGGCCAACGCATCGCGCTGCGCTAACAACTGCGCCGCGATTCGGCCCCGCTGCTGAAGTTCCGCCTGCTGGGCATCCTGCTGCATCTGCTCGCGATCAAGAAACAACTCGGTGAACTGCTCGTCGACCGCTTGCCATCCCGTTTCGAACGCTTCGCGGCAGGCTGCCGGCAACGTGGCCAGGATGCGCTGCCTGGCCGTATCGACTTCCAGCTCGGGTACGTCCGAGGCCGGCGTGGCCAGGTAACTGAGTATTTGCCCGATGAATCGGCTCGCGGCTTCCATCTGGTCGATTGCGATGGTTTCGGCTTCTGCCTGCTCGGCAATAATGGCCGACAGCCCCTTGAGCTTGGGGAGTGCCGCGCGGTGTTGCTTGAGCAGCACCGTCAGAAAGATGTCGGCCTGTTGGGCCGGCAGAAGCTTGGGATCCAGTTCGAGCGCCGCGGCCACGCTGGCCTTGGCGTCTTCGTACCGCCGATGCTTCATCTGCACGAGAGCCAAGGCGAAGGGAGCCCGAGCGTCGGTCACTTTGGCGCGCCGGGCCTGGCCGAGCAGTTCTTCGGCAGGTTGCAGGGCGCGGAACGAGGACTCCCAACCAACGGTCAGCCCCTGACGCATATGGGTACTGAACTGGGCGTCGTCGCCCCGTGCTGCCGCAGCGGCAGTTAAAGGGACCGCCAGCGCCAAGGCAAGAGGGAATCGCAACTGGGTCAGCATGCCAACCTCCCTGGCCTTCTGAGCCGGTATCTCTGTGGAACGCCCAGCAGAATCCCTTCCGGGGGCGCTACGGCAATGGATTCTCGCTATCGGCTATTTCGCCGTCGGCTGCACGGGTTGCCATGTCGGCAGCCGCGCAGCACACAAAAGGGGCAGGCAACACCTGCATGCAAACGCTGCCGGGGCCACCCAAGTTCCTGAGGCCCGCGGTGGCCGAAGTCCACGCTGAAGATGCCAAAAACCAGCCGCGGCTGCCGTCCCATGCGGAGCGCCAGGACACTCCAGCCCATAAGCGAAAGAACTGCCCGCATGGTACGGCACCAGGCCGCGCCGGGCAAGTTTTGACGGTCTTTCATGTTGTACGTTTCTTGCGCGAAACCCGGGCTGGAATGGTGGTGCGCCAATGCACAGTTCCAACGATCCCGCAGGTTGTACGCTTTCTGCAAGCACCACGGGATGTCGGGGGGCGGCCACCCGCACCAGGCTTACCGGCACAAGGCTTAACTGTCTTATGGATTGTGCCTTGGACGCGATGGCGACCGGTTGCAGCGCTCAAACCCCCGCCAGCAGCCGCCATCAAGAAGCTGCTGGGCCCGGCACGATGCTACAGACGAGACCACAAGGCGGCCGCAGCGGAAGCGGCCGCGCGTTACGGCCTAATGTAGCGGCCTGCGAAACGGGCGCGTGCCAACGGCCTGCATCGCGGCCTCGTGGCCACCACGACAGCCGAGCGTGCCACAGGCACCGTCGGCCGCATCCCCCCCACGGAAAGGACGCCGAACTCATGACCTGGATTCATTCGATCTTTGCGTTTCGTAACGCCCGACTCGTTCAAGACGCCGCTGAAGAACTGGTAGCCAGGGTGTGGCCCTGGGTCTGGCAACGGGTTAAGGATCGGGCCATTTTCATGTCGCCCGCCGAAGCCCGAGGTTACGTGCGCGCCCATGCCAGCGAACTGGTGCGCGCCACGGCGGTGTCGATCGTGCAGAAGCACGATTCACTCCAAGAATGGGCGGAAGAATCCATCGTGGAGCAGTCGCTGGAGCGGTTGGTGAATCTCAGCCTGGCCGAACTGGTCAAGCAGCAGCGTCAACGCCGGCGCGAGCAGATCCGCCGCGCCGCCTGATCGCCGCCCGTTCTTGGTGTCCCCGCGGACGCGATCGAAAGATTTGCTGGATAGGCTAGCTGGGGCGGCTGCCTCTAGGCCGTCAGGTGTTAGCTGTTTTGCCTATCTGTCTCATTTTCTGCGCCGGCCGAGGCCTGTGTCGTGGCGACCGCGAGCCCCACAGCCGCGGCCGAGGTCAGCACGGCCATCAGCAAAGCGGCCAGGATCAGGCCCGTTACGGCAAGAGTCTGAGCGGCGGGCAGATCGCCCACATCCCAAGCCAGCAAGCAGGTTACGGCTGCCAGCACCACCGCGAGGGCGAGGCCCGGCACCGCGGCGGCCAAGTAGAGGGCGAGCTTCCGTGCTTTTTTGTAAGTCATTGCTGTTGTTGACTTTACTTTCTTTGCTTGGCGGTGAGTTCGGCTTCTGCGGGGCGGTTTGAGGGCCAATTCGGCGGCCCCGCAATCTGGCCGGTGGTGAACAGCATTACGCAATTCCAGCGCTCAGGCCCACTTGCGCTGTTCACTTGAAAATGGATTTTCGCCGCGTCTAGGATGGCTTGTACAAGCCTTCGGGCGGCTCCGGCCGGAGCTGCCGATCATGCTCGTCTGATGGAACGACCTGGATGGGTGGCCCTGTAGTGTCCACCCCCCATGGATGGGGTTTTGTGCGCCTCGTGATTCCTCAGCGCATGAGTGTTTATCGCAAGCGAATGAATCACTTCCGTGCCGCCGCGGCCAACCAGTCGGGCATGGTGCGGGTTCAACGTAAGCTCAATCACGGCATTCCACGCAGCAAGCGCTACCGTGGCGGTCGCAATCTACAACTTCCGTTTATGCCTCCGGAGGATTGGCACGAACCGCAGGGCGGCATGGATGGTTACCGTGTCGTGGTTCAAGAGCCCGGCAAAGGCTACCGTCACGTCGTTACTGAAGAGGAAGTCCGACAACGGTTGAGTTTACTGCCTGTATCCTTTACCGCGCCGCTGGAAGTTGTGCAACTCAGTAAGGTCACGCGCAAGAAGCAAAGTTTTCCCTGTTATGGAATGCAGTGGGGATCGGCGATTTACCTGTATCCGATCGAAGAAGGGCTCGTGGAATATTTTGCCCGGCCGCCCCATCCCAGCCAGTGGAACGAAGCGCGGATGTTTGGCGGACGCTGGGTCCAGGATGGCCCCACCGGCTGGCGGCTGGAATGGACCGAAGAAACCATCAAGGATTTCTATCTCAACAACATCCTGATCCATGAATTGGGGCACCTGCTCGACGACCGCAACAACGGCTATGTCGATCGGGAGCGCTACGCCGAGTGGTTTGCCATCCGCTACGGCTATCAGCCCACCCAGCGGCAGCGCAGCGCGCGGCAACAGCGGACTCCGGCTAATGTCGTGCGGCGCCACCACAGCAAGTAGCGCCTCGTTGGGTGACTCCGCGCTGCAGGAGAGCACCAGCAGGCTGACCGCATGCTCTTGGCTTCTTGGGGGGGATCCGCCGCGCATTGGCCAGCGCGCCCCCTGAGGGGAACCTATCTTTCATTGATGGTCGCATCGCAGAGGGTGCGCCGCTCCGACCGGCAAAACCTGCACATTCAGGTTGCCGCCTGGCGTTCCCCAAGGTCACGGACAAGGCCCGCAACCCGACGGTTCTCACGGTCGTTTGGGTTGTGCCGTGTCTGTGATGCCGTGTCGATGGCGCTGGGTGATTGGTGCTGCGTTCTTGGCGCCGTGCCCATAGCACGGTGTCCATAGCACTTGATTCACAGCGCAGTATTCCTGGCACGGTGGCCATCGACCGCACACGACATAGCGACTGCGGCCGATGCCGCGCCTGCCGGTTCCCCCCTGAAGCATCTTGCCAGCCTGCTGCCCATGAAGCCTCACGATCTTCAATCCATGGTCCGCTTGCCGCGTTGCATGTGGTACTACCTGTTGTTGTGGATGGCGGTGCCGGTGCTGTTTCGGTTGCTTGTATTTGTGGTAGCGATTGCGCCGCAGGCGCCCGGGGGAGCACTGCGGCTTCGATTCCTGGCCCAAAGTTTCGCCATCGGTTTGCCGCAGGACTTGTTCATTGCCCTGCAAATGTGGCTGCTGGCGGTGCTGGCCATGGGCCTGGCCAACCGGCTCCGCGTGCCTGGGCGCACGCTCTTGGTTGCCGGCCTGCTGACCGCGGTTTTTGCCGCCATCCACCTGTATTTGCTGCTCGATGTCGTGCTGTACACCAAGATTGGCATTCGGCTGGACCCCGACCTGGGCGCGTTCATTGCCGACTGGCGCACGCTTTGGAGTTCCGCCCAAGAGCTGGGTGTGGCACCGCTGCTGCTTGGCTTGGGCGTATTAACCGTATCGTTGGGCTTTGTCTTCGGGTGCCTGGCTCGCACGATGGGCGAATTGCAGTTCTCGCCCAAGTTGTTGGCCGTGCTGCCGGTGGCTGCCGCGGCGGCGATCCTGGTGCGCGGAACCACGCCCGGCATGCTCGCGTATGCCTCGGATAACGTGTTGGCCCGCGACCAGGCCCGGCTTGGCCGGCAGTGGCTCGACGCCTGGCAAGGCAAACAGGCGTCAGGAAGCGAAGACCACACGCTCCTGGCCCAGCACTATCTCACGCCGCAAGGCGAGGATTTTACGCCCGTCGATCCTCGCTACCCGCTGCTCAAGGACACCCACGGTTTTCACGGGCCTCGCCTGTTCGATCTGTCGATCGCGGCTGAGGAGCGGCCGCACGTGGTGTTCTTGTTCCTGGAGTCGTTTCGGGCGCGCGACATTGGCGCCTTGGGCGGGCGGCACGACGTGACCCCCAATTTCGACCGCCTCGCCGAAGAAGGAATCCTGTTCACGCAGTTCTACGGCAACGGTGTGCAGACCACCAGAGCGGTGGTGGCCTCGTTGTTTGGGGTGCCGCCGCGGTTCTCCAGCCAGAGCGTGCAGGCAGCCAACAGCAGCCTGCCGATGATTGGGCTGGCCGACCTGTTCAACCGCCGCGGATATCGGTCGGCGTATTTTTACGGCGGATCGCTCGAGTTCGAGCAGCAAGAGGCTTTCTTCCGCAACCACGGCTACGCCGAGGTCCATGGCGAAGCCTCGCTGGAGGAACGCTTTGGATCGGCTGCCCGCACAAGCTGGGGCTACCACGACGAATACCTGCTGGACTACGTGGCCCACTGGCTCGAGCAGCGGGAGCAGCAGGGCCAGCGCGGGTTTGTCACGGCCTTTACCATCACCAACCACCATCCTTGGCGCACCCCGGATGGTTACCAGGCGGCGGCCAACAACGTACCGCCGGAGGACGAATACCACCGCTACCTGCAAACCATGCAGTACACCGATCACTGTCTGGGCCGTTTCATCCGGCGGCTCAAACAGACAGGCCTGGACCGCAAGACGGTGTTCTTCATCCTGGCCGACACCGGCACGCCCATGGGCGAGCACCATCGCAATTACATGCTGATCAATTACCTGTACGACGAAGGGCTGCAAATCCCGCTGTTGATCCTCGCCCCGGGCCGCATGGAACAAGGTCAGCGCGTCGACGTGCTGGGAAGCCAGGTGGACCTGCTGCCGACGGTGATGGACATCTTTCAGATGACCGGCCGCAATCACGCGGTGGGGACGAGCCTTGCCCGCGACGTTCCCCGCCGGCACGTGTTCTTCAACAACCCCTTTGCACTGCAATACCAGGGCCTGCGAACCGGCGACTGGAAATACATCGACTGCCTGGGCGAGCGGCGAAGCTACCTGTACGACGTGGCGCGCGACCCGCACGAAACCCGCGATCTGGCCGCTGCTCACCCTCAACAGGTTGCCGAGTTTCAGGCGGCCACGGCGGCCGTAAACGCTTACATGCTGCGGTTATACCTGTCGGCACGGATTGCCCCGCCGCCGGGCCAAGAGGCTCCGGCAGCCAGGCCCGATGCCGCCGCGGCAAGGTCCAATCCACGTCGTGCCGGGGCAGCGCCCTAGCTAGGGCAGGCGATGTTCTGCACAATGGGGGACACCACCCACCGTTGCACCCCGCCATGAGGAGAGTTTGCGGATGAGATTCTCGGAAGCCTACGGTCTTGGCCGTTTCGGCTTGTCGTTTGAACTGTTTCCTCCCAAGACGGCCGATGGCGAGGCGCAACTGTTTCATCACTTGCGGGAGTTGGTGGCGTTCCAACCGGACTTCATCACCTGCACCTACGGGGCTGGTGGTTCCACGCGCAGCAAGACCCTGGAAATTGTTTCCCGCGTCCACCGCGAGTTCTCGGTGCCCGTGGCCTCGCACCTGACGTGCGTTGGTTGCACCGTCGATGATCTGCGCGCTTACCTGCGCGAAGCCTGGGAGAGCGGCGTCGAGAATATCGTGGCCTTGCGGGGCGATCCGCCGCGCGGCGAGACCGCATTCCGTCCGGTCGAAGGTGGTCTCCGCTACGCCAACGAGTTGGTGGCGTTGATCGCCAAAGAGTTTCCGCAGTTCGGCATCGCCGTGGCCGGCTATCCCGAAACACATCAGGAAGCCCCGTCGCCGGAGGTCGATCTGGAGAACCTTAAGCGGAAGGTGGACGCGGGGGCCGAGGTCGTCATTACGCAGCTGTTCTACGAGAACGAAGACTATTTCCGCTTTCGCGACCGGTGCGAAGCCATCGGCATTGCCGTTCCGATCGTCCCTGGCATTCTGCCGGTGACGAATCTGGCGCAGATTAAGCGGATCGCGTCGCTGTGCGGTGCCAGGCTGCCGCGCGAGTTCGCTGATGCCCTGGAGCGGCATAGCGATGACGAGGCAGGACAGTTCGAAGTGGGCGTGGATCAGGCAACCCGGCAGGTGCAGGGCCTGATCGACCACGGGGTGCCCGGCATCCACTTCTACGTGCTGAACAAATCGCAAGCGACAGCCCGGGTTCTCAACGCGGTGACGCGGCCGGCGTAAGGCACACTGTGGCGCAACATGCACACTGTGGCGCAAAGAGGGCCATGCGCTCCCGCTGCAGGTACCTACGGCAAAATGAGTGTTTCACGGGGGTGGCCATTCTATAATGGCCGCCGTGTCTTTACCGCGCGGCTCCCGTCGCGCAGGTCACATAGCTTCCTGCCCACGCAGACTTTCGCCGGAGAGACTTCCATGCGCCACTACCTCCATGCCACGCTGGCGTTCACCTTGGCACTCGTCGCCTGGAACCAAGGGAGCACGGTCTGGGCGGCCGATTGGCTACAGTTCCGGGGGCCCGGTGGAAGTGGCATCGCCGAGGAAAAATCGGCTCCCGTGGAATGGGGGCCAGATAAGAACATCCTCTGGCGAGCCGAACTGCCCGACCCGGGCAACAGCAGCCCCGTGGTCAGCGCCGGCAAGGTCTTCATCACCGTGGCCGCCGAAGAGGGCCGCCGCCGCAGCCTGGTCTGCTTCGATCGCAAGACCGGCGAGCAGCTTTGGGAACGGACCGTCGAGTACGACAAGGAAGAACCCACCCATAAGACCAATCCTTACGCTGGTTCTTCGCCCGCCTGCGATGGCGAGCGGGTTGTCGTGTGGCACTCGTCGGCCGGCATGTACTGTTACGACTACTCCGGCAACCTGTTGTGGAACGTAGACCTGGGCGAGTTCATCCACATCTGGGGCTACGGCGCCAGCCCGATCTTCTACCAAGACCTGGTCATCAACAACTGCGGCCCGGGCGAGCGGACCTTCTTGATCGCTCTCGACAAGCGTACCGGCAAGGAAGTCTGGCGGACCAATGAAGAAGGCGGCGATAGCGGCTTGGGTGAGGGCCGCCGCAAATGGATTGGCTCCTGGAGCACGCCGATCATCGCCAAGATCGACGGTCGCGACCAACTGGTGGTGAGTTTCCCTCGCCATGTGAAGAGCTACGATCCTCGGACTGGCCAAATGATTTGGGAGTGCGCGGGACTCGGCGACCTGGTGTATACCTCGGCCGTTGTCGGCGATGATGTGATCGTCGCCATGGGCGGATACCACGGGCCGGCCATCGGCCTGAAGCCCGGCGGGCAGGGCAACATCACGGAGAAAGCCCAACTCTGGCGGCAAGACCGGCGCAATCCCCAGCGCATCGGCTCGGGCGTCATCATCGACGGCCTGATGTACATGGCCAACACGGATGGCACGGTCGAGTGTCTCGACCCGCGAACCGGCGAGCAAAAGTGGAAGGATCGCCTCTCGGGCGGATCATTGTGGGGGTCCATCGTGGCCGTGGGCGACAACCTGTATGTCACCTCGCAGCGCGGCGATACCGTGGTGTTCAAGGCCAATCCCGAAAAGCTCGAAGAAATCGCCGTCAATTCGCTGAGAGAAAACAGCAACTCCACCATTGCGGTTTCCGACGGCCAGATCTTCCTGCGGACCTTCAAAGCCTTGTACTGCATCGGCGAAAAGTAATGGGGGCGAAGACCGCACGCTGTAGCTAGATAAGTAGCTATTGGTGGCAGGGATCGCCCCCAGACCGTGACGGCACAAAGCGAACGGATTCATGTTTGCCGACAAGGGAATAGCATGGCCGCCCTGCGATCGCAATCTGCCATGAGCTGGATGTGGCTCACTATTTTCATGCTCGGCAGGCCGGCAGTCTGTGCGGAACCTCCCACGGACGCCCCGTTTCCTGAACTCTCCGTGCTTGATTCGTTTGTCGGTTCCTGGCAGTTCGAGACGGAAAAACAAGTTGGCTTCTCCGCGCGTCAAGCATGCAGGTGGATTCTCAATAAACAGTTCCTTGAAATCGACACCCAAGTACTTCTCCCGGGACATCCTCCGTCTTCGTGGCGCGCGCTCATCACTTATGACAAGGCAGATGCCTGCTACCGCCAGTGGAAATTCTCCGACGATGGCGCAGTCAGCACGGCACATGGCACCTGGAATGACAACACTTCAACGCTAACTTTGTCTGGTCGCACTTCCAGCGGCAACCACGAGGAATCGCGCATTGCACTCATTGAGGACAACACGATGGTCTTTGGCGTGCGCGAATTTTTGGATGATAAGCGCACGAGAATGTCTGTTGTTCGTTTTACCCTAAACCGTGTGCCTGCGGCGAATGAACGTCAGCCGACAGAGTGACGCGCGAGTTTCGAGCGCAACCATCAATCAACGCGGCAATCTCCAATTTCAAAAACACGGCTTTAGCCGCGCCGAAGTTCTGTACGACACTGATCCGATGGACTTGTGTCCCGCTGCTCTGGTTCCCCCGCCGGTGGCAATTCTCGATCCGTGGCCTCGTGCAGCCGGACTGGCGGGCACCTGCGGTAGCGTGTTCCCCAAAGGGCAGGGCACCTGCTATTCTTGTAATCGGTTCCGCGCGTGGCGGGCCTCCGCAGCGCCAAACTCCGATCGGGATGGTGTGGCCGCCCCGTTCATCCCGTTCACCCCGTCGTGTTCCATCCATACGCCCATTGCTATTCAACGCCGATTCATCGACCGATGACCGCAGCATTGCTTGAGACGTCGCTCCCGTTCCCGCTCCGCCGAGGCAAGGTCCGCGACGTCTACGACTTGGGAGATCGCCTGCTGCTGGTCAGCACCGATCGGATCAGCGCGTTCGATTGGGTATTGCCTGGCGGCATTCCCGACCGCGGCCGGTTGCTCACCCAGTTGGCAAACTTCTGGTTCGAACATTTGAACCTGGGCGACCAGATTCTCGAGACCGACGTGGCGCGGATGGGGCTGCCCGAAGGCGTAGACCTGGCCCCCCTGCGCGGCCGAACCACCCTGGTGCGCAAGACCCAGGTGATCCCGGTCGAGTGCGTCGTGCGCGGTTACCTGGCGGGCTCCGGTTGGAAGGACTATCAGCGCACCGGTGCCGTGTGCGGTATTGCGCTGCCCCCGGGCTTGCGCCAAGCCGATCCACTGCCCGAGCCGATCTTCACCCCCGCCACCAAGGCCGAGTCAGGGCATGACGAGAACATCGCGTTTGAGCAGGTGGTCGCCGTGGCAGGCCGGGAGCGTGCCGAGGAGTTGCGCCGCCGGAGCATCGCCATCTACCAGGCGGGGGCCCAGCACGCGCGCGATCGCGGCATCATCATCGCCGATACCAAGTTCGAGTTCGGCCTGCTGGACGATGGCCGGCTGATCGTGATCGATGAGATTCTCACGTCCGACAGTTCACGCTTCTGGCCCGCCGATCAATACGCTCCCGGCGGATCGCCGCCGTCGTTCGACAAGCAGTTTGTCCGCGACTGGCTGGAAAGTACCGACTGGGACAAGCAAAGCCCCCCGCCGCCGCTGCCCGAAGATGTGATCGCCAAGACCAGGGCCAAGTACGTGGAAGCCTACGAACGGCTTACCGGCAAAACGTTTGAGGGCTGATGCGGCGGAGAACAGCTTATCGACTGGGCTCCATCGGTCAGGCGCCAGGTGCCGGGTGGCACCTGCGGGGGGGCAGCGCCCCGCTCAGTGGCTTCGCCGCACGGGCACAAATCGCTCGTCGCACTGAACCATTTCGGTGATGCGCAGGCCGAACTTGTCGCCCACTTTAACGGCTTCGCCCATCGCGATGCGGTGTCCGCCCACCTCCAGGTCGAGCGCTTCTTCGCACGAGCGGTCGAACTGGATGATCGCTCCAGGGCAAAGCTCCATGACTTGGGAAGCCCGCTGCTTCTTTCGGGCCAGCGTCACGGAAACCGGCACGCGGATCTTGAGCAGGCTCCGCGAGTAGGGCGGCAGTGACCGCACCGAGGCCACAGACGGTTCGCCGCCGGGCCACTGGGCCGAAGGGGCCAGTGCAGGCACGGGGGCCTCGCCTTCGCGCTGGCTGGCCGGTTGGTTCGCGCCGGCCGCCGGATGTGCGGCTGCCTGGGCCGAAGCCACCGGTTCGTCCGGTGCAGGGTGTGCGTCTTGCTGGCGGTGCTGCCCATGGTGGCCGGTTTGGTCGGCACCGCCGGTACCATCCTGGCTGCCGGAGGGATCGCCCGCCGCAGGCTCCGCGCCCGAGGGCCCGATCGTGGTGGCCCCTTCAACCTCCGGCGTGTTCCAGGCCAGGAACGCCTCGGTGGCCGTTTCGCCATCCTGCAGCGCGATCGTGCAGGGCATCGACATCAGCCTGTGGTATCCTCGGAAGAACCCCACCAGCGTTTCCAGCAGGTTATCCACGGCCTGAACGGCGGGTTGCATCTGCGCGGCGCCACTGCCCAGCAGCAGGCGGGCCAGGGTCTTGGCCAGGTCGGCCAGCTTGGCCTTGCCGGTTTCAAAGGCCTCAGTGAACCAGGGCGCCAGGATCGCCTCGTGATGGGGAACGGCGAACCAGCATTGCTGGCTTTCACCCTTGAGGTGCAGCAGCAACCCGGAGGTTGCCAGCCTGACCGGCGGAAGGGGGACCGACATTTCGGCGGCTGTGCCCGGCTCGACCTTGACGGCGATCCCGAATGCCCGCTGCCATGCGGCGGCCAGTTCAGAGGCCCCGCCTTGGCAGGCAGCAGCGATGTCGATGGTTGCATTGGCCATGTTGGTGAACCATCGGCGGTTGGCAGACCACTAAGAAACCCCGTACGCCGGGCGTGTCGGCTCTTATCTGCCAGGGCAGACACGTCCGTATGCGTTGTTTCGGTTGGTAGCGTCCGCAAAGTTCAGCCAAACTGCGCTGTTTCTCGGCCAGCGCCTGCGTGCACTGCCGGTGCTGCGGTTGGTAGCACTAGAATTCGGCCAGGGCCACCCGCCGGCCTTCGATCGCCGAGCGGCGAACGGCCTCGGTAAACCGCATGTACTTGACCCCGTCGGCAAAACTGGTGTGCGTGACGGGGCGCCCTTCGCGGATGGCCGCGATAAAGTCCTCTTCCACCTGCCACTTGCCGGCTTCTTCGGCGGGGATGGAAATGGGTTCCAGCCACGGATCGCCGGGCCGCGCGCCCATGATCTCGTCGGTGGCCAGATCGTAGGTCAGCGTGCCTTGGCTGCCGTAGGCTTCAATCCGCATCGGACCCGCATGGTGGGCCACTCCGCTGACGTGATACACGCAGGTGGCGCCGATGGCCTGCCTGGCGACAACCGCCAGGCTATCGGGGACGTCGGCATCTTGGAGTTGCCCGGTGACGGGGTCCACGCGGCGCGGCACAAAGCACTGTTCCTGGGCCACCACGCTTTCGGCCATGCCGAACCAGCGCTGCACGGTTTCGTTCAGAATCCCCAGCGCCAGCGCGTTCATGCCGGAAAGGTCGCTTCGCTGACGCCAATGGAGCGGCGCAGCGGCATCGGCTGCCGCGGCGGTAAGGCCGCGCACGTAAATCTCGCGAATCTCACCCAGGTATCCTTCGCCGATCAACCGGCGCATGGTGCGGTCGCCCTTCAAGCCAAAGGGCGAAGGCACCAGCATGGCCACGCGGTTGGAACGCTGCGCGGCGGCCAGCATCTGGGCGGCCTCGGCCGCATTCATGGCCATGCGGGCCTCGCACAGCACGTGCTTGCCCGCGGCCAGTGCCAGGATGGTGGCCTCGGCATGCAGGTACGGCCAGGTGCCGATGCAAACCGCGTCGATGTCGCGGTCTTCGATCACTTCCTGCCAGTGGTCGTACACCCGGGCAATGTTGAAAGCCTCAGCCACGCGACTGCCCGATTCTCGCGTGCGGTTTGCCACGCCCAGCAGATCGATGCCCGGAATGCTCTGAAAGCCGGGCAAGTGCTTCTTGCGGGTGTTTTCGCCAGCCCCGATGAAGCCGATGCGAATGGTGGACATGGTGCTTTCACTCCCAGGTCGAGCGCGGTTTCGATGGCCGTTACAACGGCGGCCATTATAGGGAATGGCGCGTGATTCGTAGCAGGGCATCGGAAGCGTTGTGCGGCCAGGCGAACGCTTTGCGGTATCGTCGGCCCGTTTGGCCGCTTGCACGCTCGCCCGATCTGATGCCACGCGGGCATGCCATAGCTTGGCCATTGAAGGCGGCGTACCGGTTTTGAGCGCGGAACGCCACTCGAGCTTCCGCGGCCTGATCGGCCGCGGCCGCATTGAAGGCTGCGGCGTGTGCTACGCCAGGATGCTGCGCACCACGTTGCCCTCGACGTCGGTCAGGCGGTAGCGACGGCCTTGGAAGCGGTAGGTTAACCGGGTATGGTCGATTCCCAGGAGGTGCAGCATCGTGGCGTGGAAATCGTGGACGCTCACGGGGTTTTGCACGATGTTGTAGCTGTACTCATCGGTTTCGCCCCAGGCGATGCCGCCCTTGATACCGCCGCCGGCCATCCAAATGGAGAAGCAGCGGGGATGATGGTCGCGGCCGTAGCTCTTGGCGGTGAGTTCGCCCTGGCAATAGACGGTGCGGCCAAACTCGCCGCCCCAGATCACCAGGGTTTCGTCGAGCAGGCCCCGCTGCTTGAGATCGGCCAGCAGGCCCGCCGTGGCCTGGTCTGTTTCCTGGCATCGCTTGGCCAGCGTACCCGGCAGATTGCCGTGCGTATCCCAGCCGCGGTGAAACAACTGCACGAACCGCACGCCGCGCTCGGAGAGCCGCCTTGCCAGCAGGCAGTTGTAAGCGTAGGTGCCGGGCTTGCGGGCGTCGTCGCCATAGAGCTTGAACGTGTGCTCCGGTTCGTCGGCCACATTGGTTAGCTCGGGCACCGAAGTCTGCATCCGGTACGCCATTTCGTACTGGGCAATGCGGGTGAGAATCTCCGGGTCGCCCTGCTGGGCATATTGCATCTGGTTGAGCGCGGCGAGGTGATCCAGCGTGCGCCGCCGCAGCGGCCCACTAAGCCCCTCGGGATTGTTGAGATACAGCACCGGATCGCGCCCGGAGCGGAACCGCACCCCCTGGTGCTGCGATGGCAGAAAACCGGCTCCCCACAACCGGTCGTACAATGGCTGGCCGCCGCTGTTGGAGGTCATCGCCACGAAGGCCGGCAGGTTTTCGTTTTCGCTTCCCAGCCCATAACTTAACCACGCCCCGACACTGGGCCGGCCCGCAAGCTGAAAGCCCGTTTGAAAGAACGTGATGGCCGGATCGTGGTTGATCGCCTCGGTGTGTAACGAGCGGATGATGCACAAGTCGTCGACACGGCCGGCCAGGTGCGGCATCAACTCGCGGTTGAATACAATGCCGCTTTGCCCGCAAGGCTCGAACTTGAACACCGACCGGGCGACCGGGAACGAGCTTTGACCGGCGGTCATGCCAGTCAGCCGTTGGCCGTTGAACACCGAATCGGGCACTTCCTGCTGATGGACCTTGTTGAGGAACGGCTTGTAATCGTAGAGGTCGATCTGCGACGGGCCGCCGGACTGGAACAGGTAGATTACCCGCTTGGCCTTGGGCGGGAAGTTGGGGAAAGCCCGGCCAGTGCTGGCCGCATTGCCGACTTGTGCGGTCTCGGGATGCTGGCCGCCGCCCTCATCGTCTCCTGCGGCCAGGCCTTCGGCGGCCAGCAGCGAACCCAGGGCGGCAATCCCCAGCCCCGTGGCGGCACGCCCGAAAAAGTAACGCCGATTGATCGCCAGTTGTGCTTCAAGTTGAGGATTCATGGCTTGCACTTCTGACAGCGGAATGGAAGTGGACCGGAGCGGTATGCCTGCGACGGCGTATCACGGTTTGCC
Organism: uncultured Pirellulales bacterium; assembly: GCA_964511065.1. Taxonomy (GTDB): domain Bacteria; phylum Planctomycetota; class Planctomycetia; order Pirellulales; family S012-138; genus CALBRZ01. The sequence goes on from CAZEEG010000026.1 coordinate 51,454, forward strand.
GAACTTGGGATCGCCGAGCCTTTCGGCCCGGTGCCCCCCCCTTGGGCCGTTCATTGTTTGCTCAGCACCTCGTCCAGGTTCAGCAGCACGTTGGCCAGCACGGTATGTGCGGCCAGGTCGACTGGATCGAGTTTCGCGTCGATCTTCGATTCGCCCACGGCCAGCAACTTCTTGGCAGCGGCCGGGTCGGCGCGGTATGCCGCCAGGTATTCATCCCTGGCGGCGTGCAGCAGCTTGGATTCTTCGTCGCTGGGCCGCCGCGCCGTCAGCAGGCGGAAGCCGAACGTTACCGGGTCATCGCCACCCTCGATCAACATCCGCTCGGCCAGCTTGCGGGCGGACTCCACGAACGTGATCTCGTTGAGGAGGGTCAAGGCTTGCAACGGCGTGTTGGTCCGCTTGGGCCGCACGGCGCACGTCTCGCGGTCGGCCGCATCGAGTACGGCCAGGCTGGGCGGCGCTAGGGTCCGCTTCCAGAACGTGTACAAGCTGCGGCGATAGAGGTCCGCCCCCGTGGATTGGCGATATTTCATGTTGCTCAACTCTTCCCACAGTCCCGCCGGCTGATAGGGATTCACTGAAGGGCCGCCCAACTGCTGCACCAGCAAGCCGCTGGCGAACAGCGCCTGGTCGCGCAGCACGTGGGCGGGTAGCCGCCCACGCGGACCTCGGGCCAGCAGGCGGTTCTCCGGGTCGCGCTCGCGCAAAGCCGGCGTGAGCGTGGAGGATTGGCGGTACGTGGCACTGGTGACGATCAACCGCTGCATGGCCTTGATGTCCCAGCCCGACGATACAAACTGGTCGGCCAACCAGTCGAGCAATTCAGGATGGCTGGGCTGCTCACCCTGCACGCCGAAATCTTCAGCGGTTTTGACCAGTCCCGTCCCGAAATACTTCTGCCAGTACCGGTTCACCGCCACGCGGGCCGTGAGCGGATGCTCTCCGCTGACCAGCCAGCGAGCCAGTCCCAGCCGATTGCCGGGAGCATCTGCGGCCAGCGGCGGAAAAATCCCAGGCACGCCGGGCGACACTTCCTGCCCGTACTGGTTGTAAACGCCGCGCACGCGCACATAGGTCGGCTGCCGCTGGGGCCGCTCTTCCATCACCATCGTGGTGGGCAGCGAATCCCAATACTTGAGCCGGGCCGCACGTGCTGCGGCCAAGTCGGCCGCCAGGCGGCGCAGCGGTTGCGGCGCCGCGTGTCGGAGAAACCACGCGCGGAGCTTTTGCTGCTGGGCCGCGGTCCGCTCGCCAGGCGGCATGTTCCGCAACGAGCCGATGGCTTCGGGTACGGCCAGCAATCCAATTTCGTCGTCCCAAAGGGTGCGGTTGTAGTAGCGGATGTCGTCGATCTGGCCGCGGAAATGTCCGCCGTGTACGCCGCCGCCCAGGCGGAGGACGGCCGTCTTGTCCGTACCGCCCGTGTTGCTGTTGGTGTTGTACAGAATCCGCGTTTCCGCCGGGCGGCCATTGAGATAGATCTGCATCCCCCGGGCGCTTTGGCTGCCGTCGTTGGTCAGGCAGACGTGAACCCAGCGGTCCTGCTCCAGCGGCGAAGCGGTTTCTACGGCGGCGACGCCAGCCACCCAGCGGGTAATGATGTAAAACTGCAACCGCCCCTGCGACAGTTCCACGGCCAGGCCCGGCCGCCGCGTGTTGGGCGTTTGTTGGGAGAGGACGACACCCTCGGTCCCTTGGGGTTTCAGCCAGAATGCGACCGTGCTGCGCGTCTGGCACTGGATCGGTCCGGCCGGTCCCAGGGCCAGTGTGCTTTGGCCGTCGAAGGTGGCCGCCTTTCCGACAATGCCGTCATCGAAGGTGACTTGTCCTTTCTCCACCTTGAGCGGGGACGATAAGGCCTCGACCGGGAAATGATGGGTTAGATCGTCGAAGAGTTGCGGCTCGTCGTCGGCCTTGCCTTGGTCGCGGTTATCCGAGGCTTCCCAGGCAGCTTGGGCCGCGGCAATTTCTGGCTCGGCCGAGGCCAAGGCCGCTTGCGCGGCAGCGACGCGCTGTTCGAGTTCTCGCAACTGCTCCTGCTGCGCGGCGGTGGGCGCAACCACCCAGGGCTCGGAGTTGCCGAACTTCACGGCCCGCCCCGACTCCGTCACCTGGTCAAAATACGCGATCAGTTGGTAATACTCCTGCTGGCTGAAGGGATCGTACTTGTGGTCGTGGCACCGGGCGCAACCCATGGTCAGCCCCATGAACACGGTGCTGGCGGTATCCACGCGATCCACGGCGTTTTCCAGCAGGAACTCCTCCAGCACCAAGCCCGCCTCGGAGTTGTAGCGGTGGTTGCGGTTGAAACCGGTAGCGATCTTCTGGTCGAGCGTGGCATTGGGCAGTAAATCGCCGGCAAGCTGCTCAAGCGTGAACTGGTCGAACGGCATGTTGGCGTTGTAGGCGTTAATCACCCAATCGCGCCACCGCCACATCGACCGCGGACCGTCGTTCTGGTAGCCGTCGGTATCGGCATAGCGGGCGGCGTCCAGCCACATCAGGGCCATCTGCTCGCCGTAGTGGTCTGAAGCCAACAGGCGATCGACCAGCCGCTCGTACGCATCCGGCCCATCGTCCGCCAGGAAGGCTTCCACTTCCTCGGGCGTGGGTGGCAAACCGGTAAGATCGAGCGTCACACGCCGAATCAGGGTTTCTTTGGAAGCCTCGGGAGAAGGGCGCAGTTGCTCGCGCCGCAGCCGATCCAGCACGAACAGGTCGATCCCGTTGCGCGGCCAACCGGCATGGGGATCCGCCGGATCGAGGGCGGGTGGGCGCACGGGCCGCACCGGCTGAAACGCCCAGTGCTGCTCCCAAGGCGCGCCTTGCTGCACCCAGCGGGTGATGGTGTCGATCTGCGCGGGAGTCAGGCTCAAGCCCGACTCGGGCGGCGGCATCTTCTCGAACGGTTCTGGAGCGGTCATGCGGCGGAGCGCTTCGCTCTGCTCGGGCTTTCCCGGCACAAAGGGCGCGGTGCCGTCGCGTCGGCCAAAGAGGCCTTCACGCATATCGAGCCGCAAGTTGGCTTCGCGCGTCTGCTCATCGGGACCGTGGCACTGGAAGCACCGGTCGGAGAGGATCGGCAGCACCTCGCGATTGA
>CAZEEG010000027.1:0-48475 GCA_964511065.1 uncultured Pirellulales bacterium
CCGCTGGATTGGGCGCGATCGTCAACAGCTCCCGCGACATCATCTTCGCCCACGCCCGGCCCCAATATGCCCACTTCGGCGCCGCCCGCTGGCAAGAAGCCGTGGAAGCCGCCACCCGCGACATGATCGAACAACTTCGGGCGGATACGCCGGCCAGCAACCTGTAAAGCGTGAGCGATCACAGGCAGCGCAGCGAGGGGTCGCGTCCGCCGTAGACATGACGGAATACCCTCTGTGTAAAGCGTGAGCGATCGCAGGCAGCGCTGCGAGGCCTTGGTGACGCGCGACGGTTACGCGCGGCGGCCGTCGCACCGCGCGGCGAATCCGCACCAGCCAGCCCTTGCAGCCACCAGCCTACCAGCGCCGTGCCCAACAGCGCCCAGGCGAACCGTGACCAGGCGCCGTCCAATAAGCTGCCAAGCTGGCTGTTCCTGCGGCCCACACCATTTGAATGTCCGCAACCACCCGGCGGAAATCTCCAGAACCACCCTCACGCCCGGCCGTTGGGGCAGGAAGTTGCCCGCCCGCTGGAGGTACGAGCCGCCTTGGCGCGTGACGCCCCGGATCACGACCTGTTGGCAAAACGGGTTCTCGCGCAGGGCCGTTTTTGATAAGCCTGTCCATAGTGCGGACCGATTGGGGCTGAACGCCGCATTTGAGCGTGCCGCATTTTGAAGTAGCACCGTTTTTGAATTCGCTCTGTGTGCCACGGTACAGATTGCGGCGACTGCATTGGGGCATAATGGAACAACCGCCACCGGCCGTCCGCGGTTGGCACCTTCGTTGACCGCGCGGATGCCGCGGTTGGAATGATGACCATTTGACACAAATCATGCCGCTAAGGAAGTTTACGCATGCCAGATCGAGCGTGGCTGTCCGTCCAGGCTGGACGTTCCCTTCGCTACCCCGCCGCTTTGTTTTGCCGCCGCTTCGCTGCCTCCGGCCTCGCCAGACGCAACCGCTCCGCCAGCAAGGGCTTGCTGGTTCGCCGCCCGCGGACCTGCTGCGTTGCCGGCATGGTGCTGGCCACGGTGCTGTGTTGGAGCCTGGGCGGCACCGTCCACGCCGACGACAACCCGTCGCCGCTATCCGCTTCGGCCACATTCAAGATGGTTGAGGATGGCCAGGGGGTCCTGACCGTCACCATGGACATCCACCGTATCTGGCATATCTACTCAATCACACAACCCGAGGGCGGGCCGCTGCCCACCAAGATTACCGTGGTGGCCCCCTCGGGCGTCAAAGTGGGGCCGTTCATCGCGCAGACCAAGCCCGAGGTGTATTTCGACCAGGTGTTCGAGATGAACATCGAGGTTCACCACGGCAGGGCCGTGTGGACGGCGCCGGTAACGTTTGAAGGCGTGCTGCCGCAACGGCTGACCGGCATGGTGACGGCCCAGGCCTGCAAGGTGGGCGCCTGCCTGCCGCCGACACAATATTCGTTTGCGGCCGACGTTGTGTCCGAGTAGAAACCAACATAGGGGCGCCACAGCAGCAGGCGCCGATTGTGGCGATGTGAAGGCTGCGCCGCCCATGCCCGGAACATGGATCGGATGGAGTTGCGAATCATCCGCTTTTCCGCCCAGCGGGTGGTTTTCCACCGGGTGCGCGTGAAAAGCAGCGGACATTCGCCGCGCAACGATCACGCAACGCGCATCGGACGCACCTTCCAAGGCTGGAGGCCACCGCGCGGCACGCTCCCGGTACGGGCCGCTGGCATGGGCGCACCCGCCGCTGCCCGGGGGGCCTGCATTCCAGGTGATCGCACCCGGTGACCGAACGAATAACAGGGTGAGAAACATCGAAGCGAGAAACGCGGCCACCCGCCCGACGGAAAGCGCGGTGCGCCGCCCAAGCAGTCTCCATCCAAGCTAGCAATCATCCCGAATTGGACTTCGCGGCACTTCGCTGCGAAAGTACCTTTAGAGTCGATGGATCGGTACGAACCGATCCGTGCTTGCCGATATTCACCCTCCTACTGGCCGGGCCGGCGCGTGCCCGAAGCAGCGAGAGGATTACCCATGAAGCGACGTTCCCGATTCTTTGGTCGTGCTGCCCAAGTGCTGGCCGCCGCCTCCCTGGGCCTGCTGACGCTGGGCCTGCTGGCGCCTCCGGTTGCCGGGCCAGCGGGTGCCCCGATGGCCCTGGCCCAGGACAAGTTCACGGACTTTCTGGGCGGCGATGCCGGTTTTGGCTCGCCGTTCGGCCAGCCGGAGCGCGACCCGGTTTCGATGACCGCCCGCTTCACACCTCCCTCGGGCGGCAAGCCGGGCCAGTTGACCGTGGAAGCCACCATGGACGCCGGATCGTGGATTTACTCCACAACCCAGCCGCCAGGCGGGCCGATGGCCTCGCGGTTCACGATCACGCCCTCGCCCGACTACGAGGTAGGCGAGTTCCAGGCAGTCACGCCGCCTAAGGCCGGCTTCGACGAAGTCTTCCAATCAAATGTTGAAAAGCACGAAGGCACCGCCGTCTGGACGGCCCCGGTGACGCTCGCCGCCGGCGTGAATCCCGCGAATGTTGAGATTCGCGGCGCCATGACCGCCCAAGTCTGCACGTCCGCCAACTGCCTGCCGCCCAAGGAATTTGCCTTCGTCGCCCAGGTGGATGAGCAATCGACGACTGCCTTCCGGGCAGAGGGCACGCATACCGAGATTTCCGGCATGGTGCAGCCTGCCGTCGTGCAACCGGGCGGCACCGTGCAACTGACGCTGACGGCCACGCCCGATCCGCTGTGGTACGTGTACGCGTTGTCGGAACCGGGCCGGCAGAACAAGACGGCCAAGCCGACCGTGATGGTGGTCGATGGCCAGGTCACTCCGTGGACGAAGTCGGCGCCCGCCACCGATTCGCCGGTGCTGGAGAAGGATGGCGACTACTACCACGAGGGACCGGTAACGTGGACGATCGAACTGCAGGTCCCCCAGGACGCGCAGCCCGGTTCGTATGTGCTCACCGGCGGCATCGGCTATCAGGCTTGCAAGCTGGGCATGTGCGATAAGCCGCAGGCCGCCACGTTCGATGCCACCATTGAAGTGGGCAGCACTACCCAGGCGGGCGAGATCCCGCTTTCGTTCCGCTCGGGCGATTATGCCGGGGTGGAGCAGAAGGTGGTGGCGCTGGCCAAGGCCGACGGCGGCTCGTCGGGCACCAAAGCCTCGCTATGGATCATACTCGCTTCGGCCCTGGCCGGCGGGTTCATCCTGAACTTCATGCCCTGCGTGCTGCCGGTGATTGGCATCAAGATTCTCTCGGTGGTCGAAAAAGCGCATCACGACCGCCGCGAAATCTTCTGGCTCAACTTCTGGTACGTGGTCGGCATGTTGCTGGTGTTCTTCGTGCTGGCTTCGCTGGCCGTGTTTGCCAACTTGGGTTGGGGCCAGCACTTCCAGAACACCGGGTTCAACATCGCGATGATTGCCCTGGTATGGACCATGGCGCTGAGCTTCCTGGGGGTGTGGGAGATTCCGTTGCCGGGTTTTGCCGGCGGCCAGACAGCCAACGAACTTCAGCAAAAGGACGGCGTCGGCGGGGCGATCTCGCGCGGCATCTTTACCACCATCCTGGCCACGCCGTGCAGCGGCCCGTTCCTGGGCGCCGTGTTCACCTTCACCTTGAAGCAACCGCCCTGGATGACGTATGCCATCTTCGGCTTTGTGGGGCTGGGCATGGGGCTGCCGTACATCGTAATGGGCATCTTTCCCAAGCTCGTCCGCTGGCTGCCCCGCCCCGGCGCGTGGATGGAAACGTTCAAACAAGTGATGGGGTTCGTGCTGCTGGGTACGGTGGTGTACCTGTTCACCTTCATCGGCAACGATTACTTCGTACCCACCTTTGCCTTGCTGATCGCCCTCTGGGCGGCGTGCTGGTGGATCGGCCGCACGCCGCTGACCGCCAGCCTCCGCGACCGGATCGAAGCCTATGCCGGCGGCCTGGTGGTGGTGGGCCTGGTCGCCATGGCGATGTTCGGCAATTGGTTCGCCGAACACGAGCTGCCTTGGGAACCGTTCTCCGTCGCCCGGCTCGAACAACTCCAGGCAGAAGGCAAGACCGTGCTGGTCGATGTCACGGCCGATTGGTGCCCCACCTGCAAGTACAACTTGGCCATGGCGATCAACACCAAGGAGATTGGGCAAGCGGTCAAAGCCGGTGGCGTGGTACCGTTGCTGGCCGACTGGACCAAGGACTCGCCGGAGATCAAGCAGTTCCTCAGCAAGCACGACCAGAACTCCATCCCCTTCCTGGTGATTTATCCGGCCAAGGACCCTCACAACCCCATCCGCCTGCCCGACCTGGTGACCAAGTCGCAAGTGCTGGAGGCGCTCGAACAGGCGGGACCATCCAGAAAGGCTACCAGTCCCCAAGTTATCGGGCAGCCGGCGGCACCCCCGGCCGGCCAGCGCACCACGGGCCTGGCACCCGCCAAGACCGCGCGCGACTCGTAAGCGATGCGCGGCGCTTTGCGCAGTATCCAAAGAATCATGTGCCACGGCTCTACCGAGCCGCGCGCGTACCATGGACGTGGCGGGGCACGTGTAAACAGACCTGAAGCGCGTGCCCGTGTGCCACGGCTCTGCAAGCGACGTAAGAGCCTTCGGCCCGCGTACCGCGACCTTGCGCGGCGGGTGGAACCAGACCTAACTATCACTTCGCGTGTAACAGCGCGGGATACTGACCTGTTGTCAAACCGGGCCATGCATCCCACCTGCACGAGCTTTCAGCGCCATGCGAATCCGTGAAAGCGGCATGCCCGACGAGGAAGTATGGGCGTCGTTCTTCGACGTCGACTTGATCCTCGACCAACTGATGGACCGCTCGCCGCCGGGTGACATCGTAGAATTTGGCTGCGGCTACGGCACGTTCACCATTTCCGCCGCCCAGCGCACCGGCGGAATCCTGCATGCCCTGGATATCGACCCGGCCATGGTTCGCTTGACCCGCGAAAGGGCTCATACCGCGGGACTAGCCAACGTGCGGGCCTGCGTCCGCGATTTTATTGCCGCCGGTACGGGCCTGGCCGACGCCAGCGTTTCGTTCGCGATGCTGTTCAATATTCTGCATGCGGAGGAGCCACAGCGACTGCTTGAGGAAGCCTTTCGGGTGCTGGTGCCCGGCGGTGTCGTTGGTGTGATTCACTGGAACCACGACCCATCCACCCCGCGCGGCCCGAGCATGAACATCCGACCCCGCAGCGAGGACTGCCGCCGTTGGACACAAGCGGCCGGCTTTGAACTGGGACCGCTGTTGGACTTCCCGCCCTACCACTTTGGCTTTACCGGCAGAAAGCCAATCCCATAGCGGGATGCTTGTCAAACGGGGGAGATAAGAACGTTACTTGCGGACCAGCTTAGCGTTGCCGCATATCACGGCTTCGCGAGTGTTGCAGCATGCCTCAAGAAAAGCGTGCCACGGCGCTGCGAGCCGTGCGCATGCGGATGGATGCAGCGGACACGTGAAAGCACCGCGTAGGCCGGGTGCTTGCACCCGGCAAATGAATGGACGTCCGCGCGCCTAATGTAGGTGTGCGCTGCCAATCGCAACCCGACGCGTCAGCGAGGGATCTGCAATACGCGCGTGAGCGGGGCATCGGTCTCATCAAGCCTGAAGCGCCAGCGAAGGAATGTGCGCCGATCGGGTACGGGCGCGGTTTTCCTTACTCGCGCTGCGGGCTTGCGCGCCCACGTTCTATACCCAGTTTGTACGCAGAGTCTTGTCTGCCTGTTGCACCCAGGCTACGCTCGCCACCACCTCCATCCAGCTCGTAGGCCGGGTGCTCGCACCTGGCAATGAATGGACGTCGATGTGGCTTGCCAACTTGGCGCTTCTATTCCGCCTCGTCAAGTTGTTGGCCAAATCGCTCGGGCGAACAACTCCAGGCGGGTGCGTACTCGCCCAGCTTTACGTAGCGGTGGAACGACGACCACGGCCAATCGATCAGTCGTTCGACCAGCCCGTGCTTCACCGGATTGATATGTACATAATCCACGCACCGCTTTACGTCGTCTTCGTCGCGGCACGTGTGTTCAAAGAATCGGCTTTGCCAGACGTTGCGTTCCCCATGCTGCTGGCGAGAGGGCCGATTTATCGCGAGCACGGGATCGGTGAGAAGGTAGCTGCGGGTAAATAGCGACTTAATTTGACGCCATCGCAAACTGTAATCTGCGTCGCCCTCGGGCAGCGACCATACCGTATGCAGATGGTCCGGTAACAGAACCCACGCCACAATCTCAAAGGGATGGTTTGCCCGAACTGCTTCGATGGCCTGTCGCAGTAGGTTTCGAGCTTGCGGTGTTACCAGAAACCGTCGCCGCTGGTAGGTGACGACGGTAAAGAAATACGTGCCGCCTTCGATGCGCCAACGTCGATAGTCGCTCATGGCCGCACGTCACTCCAACGCATCGGTTGTTTGCAGCGCAATCGGGCATCGGCGATGCAATACCGCGCAACTGCCGGGTGGCGAGCACCCGGCCTACGCGCACTTGTCAAACGGGGGAGATAAGAACGTTACTTGCGGACCAACATCGCTTTGCCAAACATTGCGCCGTTGCGCGCGTTGCGCAATGGCTTAAGACGAGCGTTGCACCATACGTTAAGAAACATGCGCCACGGCCCTCCCGAGCCGTGCGCATAGGATGGATGCAGCGGGACACGTGTAAGCAGCCTGAAGCGCGTGCCCGCGCACCACGGTTCTGCGAACCGTGTAAGAGCATTCGGCCCGCGTACCGCGAGCTTGCGCGGCGGGTATCAACATGCGGGCTGCCGCGGCCAGCACGCCATCGACCATCGCCAGGAGGCCATCGGAATGACCAAGGAGTTTGATCCGGCTTTTCTCCGGGAAGCCATTCGCCTGTCCATCGAAAAGATGGAAGCCAACGAAGGGGGGCCGTTCGGAGCGGTTGTGGTGCGTGATGGGCAGATCGTCGGCCGCGGCTGGAATCGCGTCACCTCGACCAATGACCCGACGGCACACGCCGAGGTGGTGGCGATCCGCGATGCAGCTTCCACGTTGAATACGTTCTCGCTGGCCGGTTGCGAAATCTATTGTAGCTGCGAGCCGTGCCCGATGTGTTTTGCGGCCATTTGTTGGTCGCGCCTGGACGCTGTCTACTACGCCGCCACGGCCGACGATGCAGCGGCCGCCGGCTTTGACGATCGGGCCATCTACCGCGAACTCTGCAAACCGCACAGCGAGCGCTCGCTCCCGATCGTGCAAGCCTTGCGGGAAGAAGCCTTGCCGGCCTTCCAAGCCTGGATGACCAAGGAAGATCGCCTGGACTACTAACCGCCGAACCTGGGGCGGTTTCCACCGGCCGTCAGCGGGCGATACGTCGATATTTGGGATTCAACGGTTATCGGCGTTGAAGCCCACATCACGTCCGGCAAATAGCCGGACGTAGGTGGCACACGGAGTAGGGCCGGTTCCACCGGCCGAATGCCCCACGCCTACACCACGCGCGAGTTGGCGATGGGATGCCGATTCAAGCCGGCATGGCGTCCGGCAAATAGCCGGACCTACGGATTGGCCCGCGGAGTAAGGCCAGTTCCACCGGCCGATTGACGCTAATTCGCCAAGAGCCAGAGCGTCAGGCCAAGACTAGCGGCCTGGACCAGGCCCGAGTCGGCTTCCAGCCGCAGTCGCAATGTATGGTCCTTGGCCGCGGCCGTGAATCGCAGCCGATCCTTGTCCGGCGGCACCACGAGCGAAATTTTGCCAAACAGCGCCTTGGCATCCCAATCTTCGCTTACCATGCTGGCCAGCCGTAGCGCCGCCCCCACTCGCACGGTGACCATCATCAACGGGTCGCTGGCCTCCGATGGTTGCGAAACCGCGGGGGGAGCGGCTTCTTGCACCGCCTCGGTTAATCCGGCCGTGTCGTGACTGAGAAGCGCATAGTATGCGCGGCCGTGCTGGATGATGCGCAGCTTGGGCGTGCCGCCATCTTCCGCGTCTGCTGGCGCGGCCAAGGCCCGGTGCAGCCACGAGGCCTGCGGAATCGCCAGCGGCTCACCCAATGGTTGACCTTCAGGAACATCGCCTTCAGGAACATCGCCCTGGAGATGGAGGGCGGCCTGCAACAGTTGGGCGAGCCCCTGCTGAAAGGCCGGCAGATTCCAACCGCGCGCGGCCACCACCGCCTGCGATGGCGGACGGTGACCTGCCATCGCAAGCACCGCCTGGGCCTCGCCCTGCGGCCACAGTCCGGTGGCCGGCGGCAGGATCGAATCGGGCAGGGTCGCGGCATGGGCGTGCAGGATGGCGGCGATTTCACCACGGGCGGACTGGAGTAGCTTGTGCCAGGCGGTGGCCAGCGGCGGTAAGCGCAGGCTCGCCTCAACGACCGGCGGTCCCGCCAGCTTGGGCAGCGGTAGGGCAGCCGCTTTCAGCGGTTGAGCCAGGGCCAAAGAGAACTGGCCCAGCAAGGAGTCAGCCCGTACTGTGCACTCCAGGTCCAGTTGCGCGGTGCCTTCGGCGGTGAGCGTCCATGAGAAGCTTACGCGGTCCAGGTCCTGCATGAGTCGCTGCGAAAGCCAAGGACGGAACAGCCTGACGTCATGGCGGGGCACGACGCGGCCGCTGGCATCCAGCCTCGCCAGTCGCATCCTCGTGTGCACGTTGTCGATGACCCAGGTCCGCAGCGCCTCGGGCATGTGCTGCCACCAGATGTGCAGCGAGAAATCTGCCTGCTCGCCGGGCCGCGCAAGCAGGTCGTCCAGGTCGGGCAACAAGCCATCTTCGAGCAACTGGAGGCTTTGCGCGGCGAACAGCCAGTCGCCGCGGTGGCGCACGTAGAGGGTCCAGGCACCGGTACCGATCTTCCACAGCTGGGCAACTTGCCCCGAGGGCAGCTTGTCTACGGCCTGGGCCGCTCCAATCAGCGGGGCGAGTGAAGCCAGCAGCGTTTGGGGATCGTCCACCGGCACCACGGCCACCGGGAACAGGCCGATGCCATCGGTTTGCACCACGATCGCACCTGGCCGGGCGCGGTCGATGCCTTGCAGTTGTTCCACACCGGTCCGCTGGAGAATCGCCTTGGCGAGCGCGGCCGAAAGCGGTTCGCCCAGGGCGGCCAGGTCGCCGTTCCACCGCTCTAGCGGTGCCACGACGGCCGCGGCCACCACCTGCCGGGATTGCTCCGCGGCCGGCGTCTTGCCGGCCTGCGCCGCGCTGCAACGACTGAGGGCGCACGCCGCGATCACGAGTGCGGCGCCCGCCGTCAGCAGGCAGTGCGGGGCTGGCCTCACGGCTTGGTCTTACCCTCTTGGGCTTCGAGGAACAGGGCCAGTTGGCGGCGCATCTGATGGGAATAACGGTCGCGCTGCACGGCCATGATCTGGTGCTTGATGGCGTTGTCCAAGTCGCCCACCGCAAAGTAGCAGCGGCCCAGCGTGTCCAGGTAAGCGGCACTGCCCGGCTGAATTTCCAGCGACTTCAGCGAAGCCTTCAGGGCCTCCTGGTAGTTTCCTTCGGTATTGCCCACCAGCCAGGCCATCTGGTTGTACGGGGTGGATTCGCGGTCGGGATTCTGCTCGATCTGCTTGCGGAAGGCGATCACCGCCGTGCGGATCAGCATGGAAACCTGGGCCTTCTCCTCGTCGCTCTTGCCGGGCAAACGGTACAGGGCAATCAGCGCGTCGGCGTCGTTGGCATCCTCGGTGATGGCTTTATTCAGGAGCTCCACCTGCTTGTCGCGGTCGTCGCTGTGGTGTCGGGCCAGGAAGTAATACATCCGGCTGCGGACAGACCCCACATCGCGGTCGCCATTTTGATCGGCCTGACCCTGCTGCTCGTTCTTCTCCATCGCCGCCACGGCCTCCTCCAACAGCTTTGCGGCCTGGAGATGTTCTCCCCGATCGTGAAGCTGTTCCGCAAGCAGCATGCGCGCGCTCAAGGCATCGCGATGCGTGGCGGGCACCATCTGCAGAATATGGCGCAACTCGCGGTCCGAGGTGTGCGACAACCCCTGCTTGCCCAGGAAGTAACCGATCCGCAGTTGCTGGAAGCTATCGGCGCCCACCAATCGCCGCGCCTGCTCGATGATCTTGGTTGCCTCCTCGCCATGGCCCTGGAGCGTGCGGGCTTCAGCCAGCGCATACAACAGCAGCGGTTGCGAGGCCAGGAAGTCGCGGTGCGTGCGCTGGAGCGTATCGAAGGCGTCCAGCGCTCCCTGCTCGATCAGCCACTGCGTCAGGCTGAGCAGGGCATCGAGACTTTCGGGCGTCCACTCCACGACCTGGTCGATCAGCGGCCTGGCTTGTTGCGCCCGGCCTAGCTGCATCAGCAATTCTGCCTGGTACTGCACCAGGCCCTGGGCAATCTGCCGGTCCACCGGGCCACCGTGCGAACGCTGCAAATCGCCGCGCGCTTGATCTACGTAGCCTTGCCACTGCTGCGCGGCTTCCACCGGGTTCTCAGCGGCCAGTACAAAGGTACGCAACCATTGGGCCGCCGCCCGCTGGCTGGGTCCCAACTGCTCGATGATCGCCTGCCGCCGCCGTTGATCGTGCAGCGGACTGTATGCTTTCTGCTGAATGGCCAGTAGCGCCGCCCGCCGCGACAACAACTCCGATGGCTCATAACGCACGATCCGGGCCAGCGGCGCGGCGGCAATGTCGCACGGCAGCAGAGCCAGTTGCTCCGCCCGCGAAAGCCGGGTTTCCTCCGCGCTGTCGCCGTAGCCTTTGAGAATCCGCTGCACGTCGGGATCGTCGTCCGAGGTGTCCCAAGTCAGGTCGATCTTGTGCAGCAGGTACTTGGCCCGGGAGGCGATCTCGATATCCGGATGGTTCTGCGCGGCGACCAGCGCATCAAAGGCGCTCATGCCGTAGGTGGCCAGAACCTGTTGCGCTCGCTGCCGCTGGAAGTAATCGTCGGCACCCAATTGCTGGATCAGGCGGGCGATTTCAGCGGCCTCGTCGCTGGCCGCCGATCCGGCCGATGGCGTGGGTGGGTTGGCTTCGTTCGCCGTGGAGGATTGCCCCAGCGCGGCCAACAGCGCCACCGCCAACAGCGGCACCGCGGCACCGCGGAAGATGCGCCACGTGACCTGCAGCAACGCCTGCTGCCCGGCCGCTCGCCAACAGCCATTGATGCAATGGCCTGAAGAAAGAGTGGGGGCCAACTGCCGCAATTGGGAAGAACTCCTCATGGCCCTCTTGCTCGCTCTGGGGGGGAGGCAATGGCGCGACGGGATGCCGATGGGCCCAGCGGTCGCTCGGCCGCACCAACTCCAACTCTATAGCATATCCGCGGTTGAGTGGCCGCGACAAGACGAAGTAAGTGCCGTCAACTCTGCGAATATCGCGCCGCCCGCCGACGATTGAACCAATATTCCCGGCCGCCCGGCGAAGGATTCGTAGCCCGCTGCCTGGCATCTGCTGGCACAACTTCCGCTGCTATCGCGGCAGGGTACCATCCACGGTCCACGCAAAGCGGAGGGCCTCCGTGGCCGATGGCGCGCGAGCGCGCCATCGCCAGGAGAAGCAAACAGGCTGCGGCTGCTAAAGGGGCCACCGATCACAAGTTTTTTCAGTACAATAGCTTGTGAAGATAGTTTGCTTTTCGTTGCAAAACGGTGCTGGTCCAAGCGTATAGGTGGAGATGGTCGATTTCCCGCTGGGGGGTAGGAGTCGAGGATGCAACATGGCCAATTTGCTGAATTTGTGCGTGACCGGTACCCGCTGCTGCTTCGGTTCGCCGCCCGCGAGATGATGCTGCCGGCAGACCATGCCGACGTGGCTTGCCTGGTCCAGCAGGCACTGCTGAATGTGATGACGCGCGGTGGCGGCATCGAAGGCATCGATGCGCCCCGGGCCGATGCCCTCTGTTTTCAGGCCATCCGCAACGCGCTACGCGACATCAAGCGGCGCGAGGGCTACCACCGCGCCTACCTGGAACAAGCTCCAGGGAGCCAGGCCGATCAACTCCCCGTGCACGACCTGGAAGCCACCGGCGAGGAATTGTCCCTGTTGCAGGACGAAATCCGCGAGACGTTCCGTTCGGCACTGGGACAGCTTTCGCCGCCCGAGTTGAAAGCCCTGCGGGCGTGGCTGGAAACCGGCGGGGTCCGCAGCCAGGCGATCCAGCGGCTGGGCCTCACCGACGACGAACAGGCCATTCGCAACCAGTACGACCAACCGCTGTTCCGCGCCAAACGCCGACTCCAGCAGCAACTCCACACTCATTACGACCAGGCTTCGCTGCTGGGATTGAAACAAATGGTCGATATGCTCAGAGAGGTCGCCGCCGAGACGCACGTTTCGTAAGCGGCCGCACTTGCTTTCGCCACGGTCAGGAGACAGGATTCCATACGGGGGGATTGGCCCCACGCCCAACCGCACGGTGCCTTTGAACGACGTCTTTGGACGATGCCTTTGGACGGCGTCTTAACGATGGCGTTAGACGATGCCGTTAGACAGCACCTTTGAACCGTGCCGTTCAATGTGGCCCAATCCCTTTGCAAACCCCTAGAGGCGGCCCTGTGGAGCACAGCGTGGGCTACCGTACCAAGTGAGAGCGCCATGCACGATCGAACTGCTGACGTTGAGAAGCTGGCTCGCGGTGAAGTGATCGCTTCCGAGTCGTTCTTGGCCATTCTCGCCGATCCCGATGCCGTGGCCCAACTGGCGGCCCAGCGCGAGCTGCGCTGGTTGCTCAACGAAGGTTCCATCGAGTCGGCTGCGGAACATTCAGCGGGGAACGCAGAAGCCTCATCGGCCGATGTTGGCGAGCAGCCAATCTTCGCAGCGTTTGCCATGGGCCCACCAAACGCAAGCGCCGACGCGGCCGGCAACGATCCCCCAGCCATGGACGTCAGTTGGGAAGAGTTGGCCCTGTACGTCGAGGATCGCTTGGCCGACCCGGCCAGGGCCCAAGCCGTGCGACGCTTTCTTGAACTCAACTTTCCCGAGGCCGTGCGCGATCGGGCTTCGCTGCGAGCGGCCTCGGCGGCGGATCTGGAACCGCCCGAGCACCGCGCCCCCGGCCAGCGCCTCCGCTACCGCGACGACAGCGAATTGGCCTAGACTTTCCCGCCACCTCTCCGCGTGCCACGGCTCTGTGGATCCCCGTAGGTCCGGCTTCGCCGGACGCAAGCCGGGTGGAACGAAGAATTACCTTCAATCCACCAACCACGGGCGCACCCGTCATTCACGGCCGGTGAAACCGGCCCTACAACCGTGATCGCCTCCTGTGCGCACGCTGGCATGAAACAACGGCCCAATCATAATGGGTGAAATCTCAATCCACTGCGCACCATGTGCGAGGGGCCGTATGACCTGCCGACTGCCACTGCTGATCGTCCTGCTATGGACCCTCTGCGTCTCCACGGCCGCGGGTGCGGAACCGCCGCTGCCCAAGTACCTGGAAATCTACGTTTCGCCGCAAGGCGATCGCCGCTGGAAATCCCACTACTCCTACATGGTTCGCACGCTCCACGAGGCCCAAGACCTCTGGAGGCGGAACATCAAGAGCCACCGCGGCATGCGCGACCTGGATATCTCGGTGGAGTTACATCCCGGCCTCCACGTGCTGGACAAGCCGCTGGTGATTTCCGACGACGATTACCCTGGCCCGAAGGGGCAAATCAAGATCGCCGCGGTTTCCGCGTCCGAGGGGCCGCGCGGCCAGTATGTCCCGGTGATGATCAGCGGCGGCACGCGGCTTGGCCCGTGGCGGGTGGAAGATGGTGTCTGGAAGATCGACATTCCTGAAGCCAAAGGCGGCAAATGGAAGTTCCGCGACCTGTACATCAACGGCCAGCGGCGGACGCGGGCCCGGACGCCCAATGCCGGTTTTTTCCGCGTCGAACAGGCCGGCCCCGATCGCCGCACCAGCTTCACCTTCAAGGCCGGCGATTTACGGCCCATCGCCCAGCCCGAGCAGGCGGAGATCGTCTTTCTGCACGATTGGTCGATCTCGCGAATCCCGATCAAGCAGATCGACGAAGCGATGCGGACCATCACCTTCACCCACCCCATCGGCAATGCAGCGCCGCACTACGCCATCGACAACTTCGAACCCCACCCTCGCTACTTTCTGGAAGGGGCTCCCGAGTTTCTCGACGCGCCGGGCGAGTGGCACCTGGACAGCGAGCGGGGCGTCTTGAGCTATCTTCCGCTGCGAGGCGAAACGCCCCAGGCAGCCGTGGCAGTGGCGCCGCGGCTGGAAACGCTCGTCCAGATCAAGTACGACCAACCCGGCAAAGGCCAGGTCCTTTTTTCCCGCATCACCTTTGCCCACACAGCTTGGGAACTTCCCGAGGGCGGATACGCCGGATCGCAGGCCAGTTTTCACGAGAACCGCAGCGGGGATGGCCAGCCTGGGCGGTTGATGGCGCCCGCGGCCATCACGGTGCAGAACGCCACGGACGTCGGCTTTGGCGACTGCCGCTTTGAGCAACTGGGTGGCAGCGGCCTGCTGCTGGGGCGAGGCTGCACTCGCTCGGGCCTGGGCTTCTGCACGTTCCGCGACATCGGCGCCAATGGCATGATGATCGGCGATACGGCAGCCCAACCGCCGGAAGGCCAGGTGTGCCAGGACAACTGGGTCGGAAGCTCCCTGTTCGAGCATTGCGGACAAACCGACTACGGTGCGGTCGGCATCTGGGTCGGAATCGCCCAGCGAACCAGGATCAGCAACAACGAACTTCGCCACCTGCCCTATACGGGCATTTCCGTGGGCTGGCGCTGGGACACCACGCCCACGGCTTGCCGCGAGAATCTGGTGGAACTCAATCACATTCACCACGTGCTGCAAGTGATGTCCGACGGCGGCGGCATCTATACCCTGGGGCGGCAGCCCGGCACGCGACTAGTCCGCAACCGCATCCACGATATTCCCGTCAACCTGGGCCGCGCGGAGAGCAACGGCATCTTCATGGATGAAGGATCATCTGAAATGGTGGTGGAAGAAAACACCATCTACCACATCCAGCGCAGCCCGATCCGGTTCCATCGGGCCGAGGGCAACGTGCTGCGCCGCAATGCGCTGGTGACGCGGCCCGGCATCGCACCGTTTACCTACAACAACGCCCGGGCCGATTCGATGATGATGGAGGAGAACTCCATCATCGAGGCCGAGCAGTGGCGTCCGCCCGCCGACGACCCCACCGCGAAGGCCGGCCCACGGTAAGCGGATGCCATATCCATCCCAGGGCGATGCGTGGCGGCCGCTGGGCCAGTTCGCGCGTGACCTTGGCCGACCGCTTGCTGGGGTCCAGGCTGTGGGGATCGAGCCAGATGGCCCGGAGCGTGGCTCGGACTTCGTCGTCGGCCAGTTGTTCCAGGTGGACGCGGTAATTTTGCGGGTCGGGAAACGGCTGGTAGAGCTTGCCGGTGCCGCTGAAATCGGCGTACAGGTCGAAGCAGTAGCCGACATCGACCACGATCAGAAAGGGGGGCCACTCGGGCAGGGCCTTGGCGTAGCCTTCAGCCTGGTAGCGGGCGGCCGACATGGCCTGTTTCCAGGTATCGGTACCGCGGGGCGCGGTGCCGGCGCGGAGGCGTTTTTGCCGGCTGGCGGTGGCGAGCAGTTGGGCCTGCTCGGCGGCGCGGCGCTGGCTGCCCTGCTTGGATTCCAGGACGAAACAACCGCGGCGGTAGAGATCGACCCGGCCGCGGCTGGTGGTGCCGTCGCCGTTGTTGAAGATGACGGCCTTTTCGAACGTGTAGGTGTTGCGTTCTTCGTCGGCCCTGGTGGGTTCGGGCCGCGGCACGTCGAGCAGGTCGCACAGCCCGATGAGGAACGATTGGGAGTTGGCCAGTTCGGCGCCGGCGGAGTCTTTCCAGTGTGCAATAAATTCTTGAGGTGTCATCGTTGCCCCAACGGTCCAACGGATCGGTATCACCGTCGAGCATACCGCAGGCGGCAGCGGTTTGCGAGCGAGGCAGGCCGGGGGGGCGGCGCGTGTGGCGATGGTGCATGGAAGCCGGGGTGGCGCCATCCATCCCAGCCCGATGCGTGAGCGAGGGACCGCGGTTCGTTCCTCGCTGACGCGTCGGGCTATGATCTTGTACGTCGCGCAGGGATTCCAAACGGCGCGGTGCCCATTGGATTGCCGCGTGGCGAGCACGCGGCCTACACATTCTCTCCGGCCAGCATCCCGGTGCTGAACGCCGCTTGAAAGTTATAACCGCCGATCGGGCCGTCCAGATCGAGCACTTCGCCCGCGAAGTACAGGCCGGGCACCCGCTTGCTCTGCATGGTCTGGGGATCGACTTCAGCCAGCGCCACGCCGCCGGCCGTGACTTCCGCCTTCTTGAAGCCCAGCGTGCCGGAAAGCGGTAGCCGAGTTCCCTTGATGGCCAGCGCCAGGTGGTGCAGTTCGCTGCCGCTCAGTTCGGCCGCTGGCTTGTCGGCGGCGATGCCCGCCATGGTGAGCAGTTGGGCTCTCAACCGCCGGGGCAGTTCCTCGGGCAAGACGGCCGAGGCCGGGCGGCGGCCGGGTTTGCGTGCCGCTTCTTTCAGCGATTGCAGCAGCGGCTCGGCGGCAACCTCGGGCAGGAAGTCCACCACCAGTTCCAGGCTGCGGGGATCCTCATCGCCGCTGACAAACCGGCTGATGTCCAAGGCCGCCGGGCCGGACAGCCCAAAATGAGCAAACAGGAGCGAACCGCGGCGGCGGTCGATTGGCCTGGCCTTGCTCGGCGCCGCCCAGGGCGAAGCATCGCCAGCAGGAATCCGCCGCAGGCTGACCTGCACGTCGGGCAGCGTGACGCCCTTGAGGTCGCGCACCCAGGGGACGTCGGTCGTCAGCGGGGTCAGCGCCGGCCGGGGCGCGACGATCGTATGCCCCTGGGCGGCCGCCCAGAGGTATCCGTCGCCGGTGGTTCCGCTGCCGGGATAGGATCGTCCGCCGGTGGTGATCAGCACACTTTGGGCATGCAACCGCCGCTGCGGCGTGAGCAGGCTAAAGCGTGCCTGGCCGGGATCGTTGCCTTCCAAGCGATCCAGTTGCAGCAGCGGTTCGCTGGTTGCCAGGGTGGCGCCGCTGCGGGCCAGCCGCCGCAACAAGGCGTTGAGCACGTCTTCGGCCCGATCGCTAACGGGGAAAATCTTGCCGGTATCTTCCACCTTAGTGGGTACGCCTTCGGCCTCGATCAGGGCGACCAGCCCTGCGGGGTCCAAGCGGCCCAGGGCGGCGCGGAGGAACCGGCCGGAGCGACCATAGGCGGCGATGATGCCGGGGGCATCGGTCGCTTGGGTCAGATTGCACCGCGTGCCGCCGGACATCAGGATTTTGATCCCTGGCCGCGCGTTCTTTTCCAGCAGCAGCGTGCGACGACCGCGGTTGGCTGCCACCGCCGCGGCCAGCAAACCGGCGGCGCCGGCTCCCACGACAACCACCTCCCAGGTTTCGGCCACATCGGGCGATGGCCGGGGCGATGCGTCGGGATCGGGATCAGCCATGAAAGCCGGGGGAGTGCAGAAGTCGGACGAAGGTTTAAGGTGCTGGTTCCATGGTACGCCTTGGCGGCAGGCTTGCCCATATGGGCGACCGCCTCACCGTTCGCCTTCTGCCGCTGGCTCACCACCAGAGGCGCGACCGGGTGATGAGCCCGCGCATGCCGTCGACGAAATCATCGCCCAGGAACGCTCCCAGGAATGCTCCGGCGCCGATGCCGATCACGATGGCATCGGCATTGAAGAAGGTATTTCCGAGGAACCACCATACGAGCGTGCCGAGAATTGCGCCGGTGATGATGCCGGCCAGGCCGCCGCGGATCCATTCTCCCAACATGCAGGTTGCCCCCTCGGTTGAAGAATTGAATGTTGAAGAATTGAATGCAGACCGTGATCCAGCGGTACGGCCGGTTTCACCGGCCGTGAATGATGGATGCGCCGTTATTGGGGATTCGATGGTGATCGCCATTCAATCCCGCATGGTGCGGGGCGGAGCCGGAGCTGCGACCTCTGTACCGCACGGCGGGCAATGCGTTGATCGATTCACGCATCACGCGGGGTTGCTGCGGCTTCGCCCCTTTTCTTTCGCGGTTAGGGCGGTTAGAACACCAAGCGGCGTGCAACGGCTTGGCGCTGGCACGTTCTCCCTCCCAATATAAGCATGCCTGGCCACGATGTCGCCGGTTCAGGCTGGCGATTGTGCCGGCTCGGCATGGCTGCTTCGCAACTGCTTCTCCGCTCACCCGTGCAGGTTGATTGGCCATGAATTCGCTGCCCAAACCGCTCTCGCCTCCGGTTCGCGTGTTGATGGGTCCTGGTCCCAGCGATGTTCATCCCCGGGTGCTGCAAGCGCTGGCGGCTTGTACGGTGGGCCACCTCGATCCGTATTACCTGGAGGTAATGAACGATCTGCAGGCGATGCTCCGCACGCTGCTCAACACCAGCAATCCCATGACCATGGCCATCAGCGGCACCGGTTCGGCCGGCATGGAAACGGCCGTGGTCAACCTGATTGAGCCGGGCGACAAGATGGTGGTCTGCGTCAACGGCGTGTTCGGAGGGCGGATGGCCGACGTGGCCCGCCGGGCCGGGGCCGAAGTGATCCAAGTCGAAAGGCCGTGGGGCGAAGTGTTCCGCGTGGCCGACCTGGAAGCCGCCCTGGCCCAAAAGCCGAAGGTGGTTGGGATTGTGATGGCCGAGACTTCCACCGGAGCAAGCCAGCCGCTGGAAGCCATCTCGGCCGCCGTCCACGATGCCGGAGCCCTGCTGCTGGTCGATGCCGTTACGAGCCTGGGCGGCATGCCGGTGGAAGTCGATCGCTGGCAGATCGACGCCTTCTATTCCGGCACGCAAAAATGCTTGAGTTGCCCGCCCGGCCTGGCGCCCGTTTCCTTCAGCCCTAAGGCGATGGACGCGATTCTCGCCCGCAAGCATAAGGTGCAAAGCTGGTACCTGGATGTCACCATGCTGGCCAGCTATTGGGGGAGCGAGCGGGTGTACCACCATACGGCCCCCATCAACATGACCTGGGGGCTGTATGAAGCCGTGCGGTTGCTGCTGGAAGAAGGGCTGGAAAACGTCTACGCGCGGCATCTGCTCAACCACCGCGCGCTGAAGGCCGGCCTGGAGGCCATCGGCATTCGCTACGCCGCCGAAGAAGGCCACCAGTTGCCCATGCTTAACGCCGTGCTGATCCCCGAGGGCGTGGACGATGCCCAGGTGCGCTCCGGCCTGCTCAACCGCTTTGGTATCGAGATCGGCGGAGGGCTGGGAGCGTTCAAAGGCAAGGCCTGGCGGATCGGCCTGATGGGCCATGCCTGCCGCCGCAATAACGTGCTGCTGCTGTTGGGGGCACTCGAACAACTGCTGGCCGAGCAGGGCTACGCATTCTCGCCCGGCTCGTCGGTGGCCGCGGCCAATGCGGTATATGCGCAGTAAGTCTGCCGGTAATTGTGCCGATAATCCTGTCGGGTGTGGGCGCTGGGGGCAGAAGGGGGGCGCGAGGGGCAGGCACGCATCCGCCCCGTAGAGATGCCGCCGCTGCGTTGGTACATTGGCAACATGCGCGGCAGCCCCGGCCAGCGAGCGGCCACCTTCCCTGGAGAATCTGCGATGGCGAACCAACAGGAAGTCGTAGAACTGTTGAAGACGGCCTATTCGATGGAACTCGAGACCGTCATGAATTACCTGGCCAACAGCATCAATCTCGACGGCGTCCGCGCCGAGGAGATCAAGAAGTCGCTGGCGGCCGACGTGCAGGCCGAGCTGACCCACGCCCAGCAGTTGGGCAACCGCATCAAGCAACTGGGCGGCCTGGTGCCGGGCGCCCTGGAAGTGACCTTGGGCAGCCAGATTCAACCCACCAGCAACACCACCGACGTGGTCGGCGTGATCCGCGCGGTGATCGACGCGGAAGAATCGGCCTGCACCCACTACAAGAAGATCATCAAGGCCACTGACGGCGAGGACTACGTCACCCAGGATTTGTGCATCCGCCTCCTGGCCGACGAAGAAGAGCACCTCGTGCTGTTCCGCGGCTTCCTCAAGGAGTACACGCAGGAATAGCACGCGTGTTGAAACCAACCGATCAACAGGCGGCGCGGCCGGGCGAAAACGCCTACGGCAAGCCCAGGTTCTATCGCTATTGCCGGTATCTCTGCCGCTTCGGCACCGCATGGTATTGGCGCATCCGCTCCAGCGGCGCAGAAAACCTGCCGCTGCAAGGCGGCATGCTCGTGCTGGCCAATCACCAAAGCGTGCTGGACCCGGTGATGATCGGCGTCTGCACCCAGCGCCAACTCACCTACCTGGCCCGCAAGACCCTGTTCCGCGGGCCGGGTCGCTGGCTCATCGAGTCGCTCAATGCCATTCCCATCGACCGCGACGGCTTCGGACTCTCGGGCGTCAAAGAAACCCTGCGGCGGCTCAAGCGCGAAGAAGCCGTGCTGATCTTTCCCGAAGGCACCCGGACCCGCGATGGCGATGTTCAACGGCTGCTGCCCGGCTTTGTGGCCCTGGCCCGGCGCGGCAAGGTGCCGCTGCTGCCGGTGGCCCTGGACGGCGCCTACCATTCCTGGCCGCGCGAGCAGAAACTGCCCCGCAAAGCGGTTGTGCAGGTAGAATTCGGCCAACCGATCCCGCCCGAGCAGCTCAAAAACTACTCCGACGAAGAACTGCGAGCCGAGGTCGAACGGCGGATTCGGGAATTGCATCACCGGGCCCGGGCCAAGCGGTTGCAGCGCTACCGCTGAACGGCCGTCGGCCCGCGTGCGTGTCCCCCCCAGGGAGAAACGATCCATGGCCGAGCCAGGCAGTTCTCATGCATCGCCGGTGCAGCCTCCTGGCCAGCGGTACCTGGCCTTGAAGGCGGCGATGCTGCCGCGCGACACCAACCCGCACGGCACCATCTTCGGCGGCGTGCTGCTGAGCTACCTGGATCAGGCCGGCGCGGAAGGCGCCCGCCACGAACTCGCATTGCAGGGGTTGCCCGAACGGTTGCTGGTAACGGTGGCCATGAATGCCGTGGAGTTTCTCGAACCGGTGTACGTGGGCGACGTGGTGAGCTTCTGGACGGAACTGCGGCGGATCGGGCGGACCTCCATCACGGTCCACGTGACCGTGGATACCAGCCGACGGGGCCAGGTCATCAAGGTGACGGAAGCCGATGTCACTTACGTCGCCGTCGAGCAACAGGGCGAGCGTCGGCGGCCCGTACCGATCCGCGGCGAGCCATAGGCCGCTGGCCAGCAGGTTGCTGGTTCGCTTTCCGGCGGTGGAAGCCCAGCCGAGCCAGCGCGGCAAAGATGGCCTCCAAGGTGCCGGGCCCCATGTTCGGCAACCGCAGAATCTCCCCCGGCGTCCGCTGGAGCAGGTCGTACACGGTGAGGATGCCCGCCTTGGCCAGGTAGTTCACGGTGCGTACCGGCAGGCCTAGCTGCGCTACGCCCAGCGCCAACCGCGGATCGGCGGCAATACCCGCTGCGGCGGATACCGGCGCAGCAGTGCGGCCGCCGGCGCCGCGTGCCGCCGCGCCGTGGCGCTGCAGGTAATCGCGCAAGCGGCAGCGCTGACAAGGCGCATAAACGTGGCATCGGCAACGCTCGCACCACACCCGCTGCTGGCACTCATCGTCGGCATCCACGTCGTCGGTCACGGCAATACGTCCTTGGCGCAGCCGCTGCACCGTGGTTTCAGCCAGGCCCAACCGTAGCGCGACGTCGCGGCTGCTATACCCCTGCTCGATCAGGTAAAGCGCCTGGCGTTTACGCAATTCTGTCAGTAGCGAGTGGTTCATGACGGCAGGCCACCTGGTTGCAGGATGCGAAGCATAGCCACGGCATGGAACCGCATGGGCGGCGCGGCCGCCTAGCCGGCGCGGCGGATCGCAGGCCGCTGTTCGGGTTTCACCAGCCCTGGGCAAGCGCGATCCATCAGGAACGGGCCACAGGAATCCCAATCGGCTTCGCCCTCGGGGTCGTCGCCTTCTTCGTCGAAGTGGCCGTCGTGGAAGTGCCCGTCTTCATCGAGCAACGCGGCCTCGGCCCAGCGAAGGGTGCGTTCGTCGTCATCTTCAAACGCCTGCCACGGTCGGGCTTCCCGAATGGCCTGGCAAGCGGCGGCGATCTCGGCCCGGCTAGGGATGTACTCGGTCACGCGCTGGCAACCTCGGCAACGGTTGTGCCAGGTGCCGTTGGAAGTTTGAAAATGTTCAATGCGCTGACTGCCGCAGCCATCGCAACACAGGTCGTCAAAATCGGCCGGGGGAACCGGCCAGTGGTCCGCACAGCGGCCCCTATCGGGCGTGTCGCAACCCAGGTCGTCAAAGTCGGCCATGAAAACACCTGCCAGGATCAGAGGGACGTGAAGGATCGCTAGGGAGAGGGGCAGCACCGGGGCTGGAAATGGCAACCCCGGCCACTGTGGACAAGGGTCCTGCCGGACCGGGAGCCGCCCGCAGGACAGGCAGCGTCGGCCGGCAGGAAAAGAGCGCTGGGCAGGCAGTTTGGGCCGCCTGGCGAAGAGGTTGGGCAGCGCTCGGGAGGGCAGTGCATGAGGAGTAAGCTATTGAAAGGAAAAGACTTGTAGACGTCGGCTCCGCCCCACGGCAGCCGCCAGCGCGTGGCGACCGCCAAGGTTCGAGCAATATACAAATAGTGTACGCTTGTACAAATATGTATTCTTTCTGTTTGCGCAACCGCCGAGAAATTGCCGGTTTATGCTGCTAGCATCCGGTGAGATACGCCCTCCCGGGATGGGCAAACGGCGATCGGCCGGCGGTCATCGGGCCGGCCCGCGCCGGCTGACAAGACGCAAGGGGTTTCATGAGAATGGGTTGCGACGAAGAGATGCCCAGCAGGCCAAGTGAATGCCCGGGCGAATTGTGGCCCCGCGAAGAAAGGTCCCGCGGCATCCCCGCTATGGCAAAAGTCGCCCCCCGGGTGCGAGCGTGGCCGCCGCTGGAGGGACGCTGCATGAAGCCGGGGGAACGATTCGCCGCAATCTGTCGGGCGTCCGTTGGCTGAGGCGGCTTACGCCTCGGCCAATCCCAGCAGTTGCCATAGCCGCGGATCGGCGAGGCTATCGGCAATCAGGAAGGCCCCATCGAACGCATGCTTGCGGCTATGCTCGCCGGGCACGGCAACCGTGCAGGCTCCTGCCTCGACGGCGGCCTTGCATCCCGTGGCGCTGTCTTCCAGCACGAGCATGCGTTGGGGCGGCAGATCAAACCGGCGGGCGGCGGTGAGATAGATTTCCGGATGCGGTTTGCCGTGGACGACGTCCTCGGCCGTGAGGATGAACGCAAACCGCGATTCCAGTTCAAACTGCCCCAGCAGTCGCCGTACAAAGAACCGGTTGCTGCTGGTGGCAATGGCCTTGGGCAGGCCGCGGCGTTCCAAGGCATCCAGCAGATCGAGCAACCCCGGCATCGGCGCGGCCTTGTGGTCCAAAAGGCCCATCACCATCGCCAGCGATTCCTCGGCCAGTTGCTCCACCGTGTCGGTCAGCCGCAAGCGGTCGATCAGAATTTGGAGCGCCACGACGGCCGGGCGGCCCATCATCGCATCGTACAGGGCCTGCGAGTATTCGTGGCCACGCCGGGTGACAAGCTCCTGGAGCGCCTCGCGGTACAGGTCCTCCGTGTTGAACATCAGGCCGTCGAGATCGAACACGATCGCCCCGATCCTGGGGGCGCCGATCTTGGGGGCTCTGATCTCTGCCGCCTGCGATGCCGACGATGGTTCACTCTTGGGAGAAACCGTATCGGCCTCCGCGGGCGAGGAGCGGCCGCCGGGTGGATGGGCGATCGAACTCTCTCCGGGCGGGCGCGCAGCTTCGCTCGCCGGTGCCTCTGATTCTGGAGGCGCACGATGGATGGCAAGCGACTGCGGCATGTGCGGTCCCCGAGCCTCAAGCGGCCTGTCACAACGGCCGCGATTGCGCGATCACAAGCGGCTCACGATTCATGGCGGTGCGAGGGAGCGGCTATTGGCCGGTCACCAGTTCCATGATCCAGCGGTTGGCGTCGGCCAGCATATCGCGGCTCAAGCGCTGGCCGCACGGATACTGCCGCAACGTGATATCCAAACCCGCGCAGTGGAAAAGCCGCAGGTCGTCGCACACGTGCTCCTCGGCATAGCGCTGGCTTTGCCGGCCGCAGGCCACGAACAACGGCAGACGCCGGGCTTCAGGCAGCCGCCCCAGCGGCGTGCCGCAGCGCGGGAACGGCCCGCACAACGACAACACTCCGGCGAACTGCTCCGGGTGCATCATGCCCAAGCGGAATGCAATGGTTCCGCCGGCATCGAAGCCTGCCAGAAAGATACGCTCCGGGTGAATGTGATACCGCGTGCGGGCCAAGGTGATGCAGTCCCAGACCCGGGTTTGGGCCAGGGCGACATCCGCCTCGCGGTGCAGCCAGGTGTAGCCGCGTTGCCCGGCGGGCGAGGGTGCCAAGACGCGCGTACCTCGCGGCGCCACGCCTACGTAATTCCGCAAGCTGAGGCCTGCCATCACCCGGCGCAACTCGGTTTCATCGCTGCCAGGGCTGTGCAGCCAAACGATGAGCGGATAGGCGTAATTCTTTTCGTAATGGAGCGGGCCAAATAATGAACATCCCGAACTTGGCGATGCCAGCACAGGCGCAGCAGAACCGACCTCCTCGGTGGGATCGTCTGCCAGCACTGCATGCGGTTCAAGTCGGTTCATGGTATCTCTCAGTTGGGGAGGTGCATGGCGGGAGAACTCTACCCGATGCCTTCTTGATCTGTCAACGGAACAACTTTCGTGCCTAACTGCCGGCGCACACATCACCGGCCAGCACATGGCACGTTCACACGCCAGCCCACTGGCTCCACCCGGTTTGCCGGGGCCGCCAGGTATCGCACGTGTTTGCCGGGGGCAACCCCGCAGACACGACGCGACCGCAACCACGGCCGCGGGCAGGCCCGTTCAGCCCCTCAAGCGGACAATGTGGATCATGGTGCTTCGTGCAGCATGAGGCCGCTTGCGCTCACGGGCATGGCAGTACACCGCCAGCCAGCGCAACACGGGGCGTGCGAACGCAGCGAATGACGACAATACTGGAAATGCAGGGCGACTGCCCTAGGGGCCATTGCCCGCCATGGACAACGGCAAATAGGTATCGAGGCAAACCAGCGGCAGGCGAGGCGAAATGCCAGGGGGGTAGGTACTGGCCCTGCACACGGTTCCCGCCCAGGGGGCCGGGAAATGCCTACACGAGCGTGGCCATCGTAGCCACGAGCGACTTCACGGCGTCCACGCTCTTTTGGAAGTCGGCCCGTTCTTGCTCGTCCAACTCCAATTCGACCACTTTCTCAACGCCGCCGGCGCCCAGGATCACCGGGACGCCCACGTAATATCCGCCCACGCCGTACTCCTTATCGCAGTAGGCGGCGCAGGGGATCAAGCGTTTCTTGTCTTTGACGATGGCTTCGACCATCTGGGTCGTGGCCGCCGCCGGAGCATAGTAGGCGCTGCCGGTCTTGAGCAGGCCGACGATCTCCGCACCGCCGTGCCGCGCGCGATCGACAATCTGGTCCAACCGCTCGCGGCTCATCAGGCGGGTAACCGGAATCCCGCCCACCGAGGTGCAACTGGGCATCGGCACCATCGTATCGCCGTGGCCGCCCATCAGCAGGGCGGAAACATCTTCGACGCTGACCCCCAGTTCCATCGCAATGAACGTGCGGTAACGCGCCGTATCGAGCACGCCAGCCTGCCCCACCACGCGCTGGTGCGGGAAACCCGTCACCTGCAACGTGCGCTGCACCATGGCATCCAGCGGATTGGAAACCACGATCACAATCGCATCGGGGCTGGTCTGCTTCACCTGCTCGGCAACGCTGCCCACGATCTTGGCGTTGGTGGCCAGCAGGTCGTCGCGGCTCATTCCCGGCTTGCGGGCGATGCCGGCGGTAATCACCACCACGTCGCTGCCGGCGGTGTCGGCGTAGTCGGAGGTGCCGATCAGTTCGCTGTCAAAGCCCATGATCGGGCCGGCCTGGCGAAGGTCTAGCGCCTTGCCCTTGGGCATGTCGCCGGCCTCGGGAATATCGAGCAGGACGATATCGCCAAGTTCGCCAGCGGCGCACCAATGCGCCGTGGTCGCGCCCACGTTTCCGGCTCCAATCACAGTGATCTTGGCACGCCTCATCGACGGTTCACCTCGAATGGGATGGCAAAGGGATCAGCCGCGCCGCGGCGGGAAATCGGGTTTGGCCGTGCCCTGCTCGCCGGTCCAAACCGCGCCGACAACGCTCGCTTGGTTCAGCATGTGAGTATCGGGAATGCATCAGGCAAGTCAAGCCGCTGGACTTGGCAAGCAGGCAGCAGTAGCCGACCGGGCACAGCAGTGCAAAGGTGCGCTTTCGCGCCCAGCACCGTGCATGCAAAGCGAACCAAGAAGAGAAGCCGGGATGGTCAGGGCATCCCATGAAGGCGGGACAGCGAGAGTGGCCAGGGGGAGATTTGAACTCCCACGCCGCTTACGGCACAGCGTTCTGAGCGCTGCGTGTCTTCCAGTTCCACTACCTGGCCAATCGAGCTTTGGAGGGGCGATGGATCGCTCCCCCCATCGCAATCAATCTTCTTTGAGTTGGGCACAGCGTTGACAATCAAAGCAGGCCCAATCAGACCAGGACCGCACAGGGGACCCTACGTGCACTGCTGATCGACCATGTTCTGCAGATGAACCGATTCTGGTGCCTTCCCAAGACCAAGCGTCCCCGATGGGATTTGAACCCACGACCTCCTGCGTGACAGGCAGGCGAGCACTCCGGGCTGCTCCACGAGGACGTAACCGCTGGGCGGCACAGCACGAGCGGGCGGCGTCATGCCGCGCATCTCAATGCAGAACCACCAGCAAGCTGCGGCGACAGGAATCGAACCTGTGTCGCGACGGTTAACAGCCGCCTGCCCGTACCAGCACGGGCCCCGCCGCAAAATAAACTTCTAACCTCGACGCCAGTTCTGCGTGCAACGGCCATCTCCACTTGCGCCGTCGCCTGCATAGATCCAGCTCGAAGTTCTTGATTGTTGCGCCGCCAATGTTCGCTCGCCGAACGATCAACGCGGCCGGTCTTCCGTTTTCCAGCGCAAGCTGGCCGCGGTTCGGTGGGCCAGCACGAACGTAAGCGGAAATTTGCTTCGCAGATGTCCATACAAATTGCAGAGCGCCCAGCGGGAATCGAACCCGCACTTTCGCCATGGCAAGGCGATAGGCAACCGTTACATCATGGGCGCTGACCGATCGATGGATGACATGGACTTGAACGGTGAATGCCCGCCGCCACACTGGATGGGACGTGAATTTTCAATCCCCACAAAACGGCGCGGGGCATTTGCCGCCGGACGATCTGCGCGGGCCTTGCCGCCTGCGAACCGCCTGGTTACGTGGATTGCTTGCTGATGTAGCAACGGGCAGTGGGATCGGAGGGATTCGAACCCTCACCTCACCGGTTAAGAGCCGGGGATGCCGCCGGTAACACCTCAATCCCATTTTCACACGCACGGCTCACTGCGCCGCGCACTTGACTCTTTGGCCGGTTCCACCGGCCGTGAATGTCGATTGCGCCATGGTTGGTGGTTTGAAGGTTTCCCTCGTTCCACCCGCTTTTCGTCCGGCAGATAACCGGACCTACGGGCCATTTCACCTTTGAAAGCTCACCGCGCACGCCGATCCGGTGCTGTGGTAGGCAGATTATGTCTTCACCCCAGTGGGCTGGGAGGCGCTCGAATCCTCGTCTCCT
This sequence comes from uncultured Pirellulales bacterium, assembly GCA_964511065.1. Classification (GTDB taxonomy): domain Bacteria; phylum Planctomycetota; class Planctomycetia; order Pirellulales; family S012-138; genus CALBRZ01. The sequence goes on from CAZEEG010000027.1 coordinate 27,673, forward strand.
GGTCTTCAGCCAAGCGCTAAACCATCTCAGCTACCAGCCCCCCAAGCTGACCGGATGCGTCCAACCGCTACAGCCATGCCCGGCCGTCTTGTTGGCCAGCGGTCGGCCGTGTCCGCCCGGGTACTTCGAAAGACGCCGCTTCCGGCGGTCAGGTTCGCTTCATCGTATGGGGGCAAGGCATTCGCGGCCGATGGAGATAAGCGCCCTCACCAACAGGTACGCTGGGGAGACTCGCTTTTTGGGCCGGCGCTTCTTGGGCCGGCGCCACGCGATGCGGCCCGACAAGATTGGCCCATCTTCGCTTGCCGCAGGATCGCGGCCCCGCGATTTCATCGAGGCGGGTTGGACTCAGTATGCGCAGTGCAAAGCTGCGCAGCGGCACGCTACAGCGAAAGCGTTTCGCGCGGGGGAGCGTGTGAATGGGCCTCCTCTTGCGGCGAGCTCGGTCGGTTCGCCGCCAAGCGGGCTTCTGCATCCCGCTTGGCCTGGGCCGCGCCAATGCGGCGGGCGACGAGGTCAAACACCAGCACGGCCGCCGCCGCTGCCACCGCCAGCAGAACCGGGAGCCAGATACGTTCGGCCGGTGGGAGATAGTTCACACCGTCCTCTTGAAACGGCCAGACACGGCGCAGCGACCCCACCATAAAGCCACACAGCAGGGCCATGGTGCCCGACTCAAACCGCACCAGCAGCATCTTCAGAATCTTGCTGAAACCCACCAGGCCTACCACACATCCGCTGCCAAATACGGCCACGAACAGAAGGTTGTCGAAGGTGATTTGGCCGCGGGTTACATCGCTGACCACGCCGATCACGTGGCCGTACATTCCCAGGATTAGCAGGATAAAGGCGCCGCTGATACCCGGCAGGATCATCGCGCAGATCGCCACCATGGCACACAAGAACAGGTACGGATAGGTCAGCGGGGCTTCGATCGGTAACAGGCCTGTCAGCCAGAAGGCGAACGCCGCTCCTGCGCCGCTCAGCAGCGCGGCGCCCAAGGTCCAGTGGCGAACCATGCGGGCAACGAGCAAGCTCGACGACGCAATCAGGCCAAAAAAAACCGCCAGCGTGGGTTCGGAATGGTGCTCAAGCAGGAACTTGATGAGCCGGACAAAGCCCACGATCCCCAGGGCAATGCCCGCAACCAGGAACAGCAGGAAGCGGAAATCGATCCGCTCGGCGGCCGCTTTCCATTGCCGCTGCCGCAACAGGTTGAGCAGTGCCAGGTCGCAGTGGCTGATGGCCGTCACCAGCCGATGGTAGATGCCGCAAACCAGGGCGATGGTTCCGCCCGACACCCCTGGTACCACGTCGGCTGCCCCCATGGCCATCCCGCGCAGCAAGATGCCAGCGTCGTGCCGCAAACCCGTTGGCCGTTGAAGTTGGTCCATGGAAGCATTGCCTGCAAGATATGGGGGGAAACGGCCGGGGGAATCGCTGCTTTTTGTCAGGATAACCTTATCGCCCCACCGGGCGGGCCGTGGAAAATCGCGGTGCCGGCTGCTAGAACCACCTAGTACCGCAGGCCGCGATTCGAGCGCCCCAGCGAGCCTTGGCGCGGCCCACCCGTTGGAGGGCGCGGCCTGGGCAGCCGAGGACCGGCCCCCCCCGTGCTGGCGCACCCTAGGGAATTGGCGGCAGACCGTCAATGCCAAGGCGGCAGTGCCAGCAGCCTTGTTCGCCCCCCGATAAGCGGGCCGGCGGCGAGCCAAGGTTTTTTTCCATCCGGCCGCTTGGCCTTCCATCGCGGCGGGGACCGTGGTTTGGCCCCCCGCGGAAAAATCAGGGGGCTTATGATCGGGGAGGAACCCTAGCGGGCGCATCCGCGCGCGGGCCGGGTGTGACATTCCAGAGGATGAAAGCAGCATGAAGTTCGACTGTCTCAGTGCCGGCATCCTGGTGGCCGATCACCTGTGCGCCCCGATTTCTCACCTGCCGGCCGAGGGCGAATTGGTCCTGGCCGATACGCTGCCGCTGGCGATCGGCGGGTGCGCGGCCAACACGGCCGTCGACTTGGCGCGGCTGGACGTGCAGGTGGGCGTGATCGGCTGCGTGGGCGACGACCCGTTCGGCCGGTTCATCATCGACAGCATGGCCAGCCACGGCATCGGCACCGAAACCATCCGCCAGGTGGCAAACGTCGAAACTTCCGGCACGCTCATCATCAACGTGGCCGGGCAAGATCGCCGCTTCATCCATACCATCGGCGCCAATGCGGAACTGCGGGCTGAAGATATTCCGATGGAAGTCGTCACCCAGGCCAAGGTGTTCTACCTGGGCGGATACCTGTTGATGCCAGGCCTGGAACAGCAACCGTTGCTGGAACTGTTTCGGGCGGCAAGATCGGCGGGCGTCAAGACGGTGCTCGACGTGGTGTTGCCGGGCCCTGGCGATCACGCCCAGCACCTGCAACAGCTACTGCCCGAGACCGACGTCTTCCTGCCCAACAGCGACGAGGCCCGGGCTCTCACCGGCCAAACCGACCCGCAGCGGCAAGCCGAGGCGTTTGTCGAAGCCGGGGTCGGCACCGCCGTGGTCACCTGCGGGGAAGGCGGCACCTGGCTGGCAACACGCGAGTACACACTCCATGCCGGCGTCTACGATGTGCCGTTTGTCGGCGGAACCGGCGCCGGCGATGCCTTCGTGGCCGGGTATATCGCGGGAATGGTCGCAGGCGAAACGGCCGAAGGCTGCCTCCGCTGGGGAAGCGCCCTGGGCGCAAGTTGCGTGCGCGGCGTCGGCGCCACCGAAACCGTGTTCCGCCGCGACGAAGCCCTGGCCTTCATGCAGCAACAGACGCTGGCGATTGAAACCGTCCGCGGCCATCGGCTGTAAGGTGGATCTGGTGCCCTGGGGGGGGACGGTACCGCCGCGCGGGCGATTACTCTTCGCGCCCCAATTGCCGCAGCAGGCTGAACGAAAAAATGCCCTGGCGGCAACCGTGGTTGAAGTGGATCGAGTATGCGTAGCTGCCGACCGGTTGCATGCTCTCCAACTGCAGCGGCTGGGTTTCTTCCTGGCTGATGACGGGCAGCAGACCAGACTGCTTTGGGGCCTCGGCTGCCTGCTTGCGCCGCTCGCGACAGCCAGCGCAAGGGCAATGATCGAGAAACTCCTGGAACCGGTAGCGGCGCACCTGGCCGTCGCTCCAGGCGATGCGCAATTCGCGATCTCCCGCTAGCTCGATCTGGGTTGGGACGACGCTCACGTCTACATGCTCCAAGAAACGCAACCGGTGGCACGGCACGCCAAACCGCGGCCACACGATGTCACGGCAACACGATGTCACGGCAACACGATGTCACGGCAACACGATGTCACGGCAACACAATCTCGCTGCCGTACAAGGCCGCGGCAGGCCCCCCCTCTCCGGTACTTTACCACGATGAGCGACGCCCGGGCAGGGTGCGGCCTCCGGCACACCGGGGTGCGTCCGTTGCTTTCTCGGACGGATCGCTCTGGGTAAACTAGGGTCGCGGGCACCTTGGAATCCAACGGCCTCTATTGCGAAGCGATGACATGAAGCGCGTGGTGTGGTTTGCGGCGTTGTCGATGATTGCCACCTGTCCTTGGGCGCTGGCCGCGGAGAAGGCTCCGCAGCCCATAGACGGCAAGGCGGTATCGTTCAAGAAGGTGGTGCTGGATACCGCATTCCGCAGCGAAGGCGTCGCCGTGGGCGATTTCAACAACGACGGCAAGCTCGATATTGCCGCGGGCACGGTGTATTACGCCGCCCCGGATTGGGAGATGCATCTCATCGCTGAGAAAGCGGCCGAGTACGACCCCAAGAACTACAGCATGTCGTTCCAGAACTTCGCCGAGGACCTCAACGGCGACGGCCGCACCGACCTGATCGTGGTCGAGTTCCCCGGCAAGCAAACCTCGTGGTTCGAGCAACCGGAGGTGCCGGGCAGCCCCTGGAAGAAGCACGAAGTCACCGCAATCACCAACAACGAGAGCCCGTTGTATGAGGATGTGGACGGCGATGGCCGCCGCGAATTGATTTGCAGTGTCGGCGAGCATTTCGCCATCTTGCGGCCGCAATCTGATCCGTACGCCCCCTGGAGCAAGCAGATCATTTCGGAGGCTGTGCCGGACCTTGCCCGCAAGTATTACCATGGCCTGGGCGTGGGCGACATCAACGGCGACGGCCGCATCGACGTGGTCATTCCCGAAGGCTGGTGGGAAGCTCCGGCCGATCCCAAGGCCGAGGGCCCCTGGAAGTTCCACCCGGTGAAGCTCGGCCCTGCCTGCGCCCACATGCTGGTCTATGATTACGACGGCGATGGCGATAACGACATCATCTCCAGCAGCGCGCATGCCTACGGCATCTGGCTGCACGAGCAAACGCCCGAGGGCTTCAAGCAGCACGAGATCGACCGCAGCTTTTCGCAGACCCACGCCGTTTGCCTGGCCGACATCAATAGCGATGGCAAGCCCGACTTCATCACCGGCAAACGCTGGTGGGCGCATGCCAAGGGCGACCCGGGCGTGGACGAACCGGCCGTGCTGCACTGGTTCGAATTGAAGCAGGAGAACGGCAAGGCGCGTTGGATTTCGCACCAGATCGACCACAACAGCGGCGTGGGCACGCAGTTTGAAGTGGCCGATGTCAACGGCGACGGCCTGCTGGATATCGTGGTGGCGAACAAGAAAGGCGTGTTCTACTTTGAACAGCAGCGAAAATAACACGGCACTCGCAACGCTGATTGCGGCCGATGCCCTGGAACCGGGCGCATGCCGGTTGTGCGGCCGTGTGATGCAGCGCGGAACGACCGAGCATCACCTGATTCCGCGCACGCTGCACAATAACAAGTGGTTCCGCAAGCGGTATGGCCGCGAGCAGATGAACCAGACCATCAGCGTGTGCCGCGATTGCCACCATGCCATCCACCAATTCATTCCCAGCGAGAAAGACCTGGGCCGGCATTATGCGAGTGTCGAAGCGCTGCTGGCGCATCCCAAGCTGGGAGGGTTCGTAGCCTGGGTCCGCAAGCAGAAGTGACGGCGTTTGCAGCGACCCATTCTGAAATTCAGCCGACCGTGCATGCCTCTTGACGTAGGGCCGGTTTTACCGGCCATGAACGCTCGATACCCCGCACCCATCGCATCCGGCCGATAGTCGGACCTACGGGTGATGTTGGTACCCACCGCACCAGACGCACAGCGCCGCAGCACGCGCCGCGGGGCCGGTTTCGCCTGCCGTATGCCCACCATCAAACACGCACGGCGAAGAATGCCCGCGCACCATCAACACCGGCGGCCGATCTAATCCTCAATCGGTAAGGCCGCCTGGCTATCGATCGCCGCCTTGAGGGCCGCTTCCAATTGCTCGGGCTGCTGCGAGCCGATCAACACCCGACGCCTCGATTTCTGCACCAATTGCACGGCCGGGTGCTGCGGAGCGACTTCCGCACCGCGCGGCAGGCGTCTGGGTTTCAGCACCAGTTGCAGGCCACGGTTTCCCCGGGCGTTGTAAGCCCTGCCAGAGAAGCCAAACCGCAGCCCCCATCCGCCGTATTCTCGAATCGGCCGATAGGTGCGGACGAAATACGACTCGATATCGTCCAGCGCAATGCGGCGAAACGGCAACGGAAACAGCCGCACATACAGGCCGTCGTCGCGTACCTCGGTGACCAGTTTCAGAACACTAAACAGCAGCAGCAGGCTGGCGCCCGTGGCAATCAGGATGATGCCCGCCAGCCAGGTCTGGGGATAAAGCAGCATCACCAGTCCGATGAGGAACAGGACCAACACCAGGCCGGTGACGGCATAGCCGAAACGCTGGACTTCGCGGTAGTAGATCACGGGCGACATGGTGCCCCCCCTCTGGACGTTGTAAGTGTTTGTCGCTCCCAGCGGCCCAGCCTAGCCAGGAAAAATCAACGCAACATGTTCCACTCTGGACGGTGAAAGTGTTTGCCGCTCCCGGCGGCGCTGGCAACCGCCGTGGATACCGCCATCGGCAGCGCCGCCGCGGCTACGATGAAATCTGGCTGGGAACGCTCCGGAGGATGGGCACGTCGAACAACTGCGGTTCGTCGCCTGCCAGCGAAGCCCGAAGTCTCGCGACGAGCTCATCCGGATCAGCCACGCGGGCTGCCTTCACGCCCAGCGACTGGGCCAATCCCACGATGTCGATCTCGGGCTGGTTCAGGTCTTGCCCGACGTATTGACCCGCCAGGGCGTGCGGCAAGTTCAGGCCCCGGGCGCCCGCCTTGAGAATCTGGTACTGCGCGTTGTTGCAGATGACGAAGGTGACCGGGATGCGATAGCGGGCCGCTGTCCACAGGCCTTGAATGCCGTACAGGGCCGCGCCTTCGCCCAAGATCGCCAGCACGGGCCGCGAGGGCCAGGCAAGCCGCACCCCCAACGCGCAGCCCAATCCCCAGCCCAGTGCCCAGCCACGATGGCCGAAGTAGCCCTCGGGATTGCGAATCGCTCCCAACCGCTGCAAGGTGTGATTCGTGGTTGTAACGGCTTCTTCGATCACGGCCCCATCAGCCGGCAGCGCGGCGGCAATCGCCCCCATCACCACGGCCGGAGCCAAAGGCCGTGCCTGCCACTGGGCGGTAATGCGGGCCTGGAGCGCCGCTCGGGCCTGTTGTTGCCGCGCAGCTTGGGCTTCCATTCGCTGCCGGGCCGCCTGGCGAAATTCGGGCGAAACCGCGTCTTCCAGGCACTCGGCCAGTTCGTTCAAGGTGGGCCGCAAATGCCCCCATACGCCCGCGGCCAGCGGGTAGTTCTTTCCCAATTCCAACGGGTTCTGATCGATGTGTATCAGCTTGATCCCCGGAGGCAGGGGCGGCGGTTCGTGATACAAGTACTGACGGAACACGTTCATTCCCACGGCGACCACCACATCGTGCGGCGCAAGCAGTTTGTTCACCTCGGGCGACCACAGCGGCAGGTTGCCGGCCGCCAACGGATGGTCGGTGGGGAATGGAATGCGGCCGTGGCTGGTGCCCGACTCTGCGTAGACGGCGGCCCCCAGGCACTCGGCCAGACGAACCAGTCCGCTGATCGCACCGGCCTCGGTCACGCGGCTACCTGCGAGCACGACCGGGCGCGCGGCCGATGCCAGCACGGCGGCCGCCTGCTTTACGGCATCGACCGCGGGCCGAAATTCGGTGGCCAGGGGAAGCCCGGGCGTTAAGTCAACCTCGACCTGCTCCATCTGCACATCCAGCGGGAGCGAAAGGAACACCGGCCCGGTGGGCGGCGTGAGCGCGGCCCGAACGGCTCGGCGAAGGGCGCGGGGCAAGTCGGCGGGGCGGGCAACCTCACAGGCCCACTTCGTCCAGGGGCGAACCGTTTGCACCATGTCGGACCACAGTACAGGTTCTTCGAACGCGATCCGCCGATCTTGTTGACCGGCCGTGATCAACAGCGGTGTGCCTTCCTGCCAGGCGTTGTAGATCATGCCCATGGCGTTGCCCAGCCCGCAACTGATGTGCAGGTTGACCACGCCCAACTGGCCGGCGGCCTGGGCATAGCCGTCGGCCATGGCAACCACCGGAACCTCTTGCAGCCCCAGCACGTATTGCAGCCGCGGTTCGGCCGCCAGAGCGTCCATGAGCGGCAATTCCGTAGTGCCGGGATTGCCGAAGATGTACTTCACCCCGGCGTCGATGAGCAGTTGCAGAAAAACTTCGCTGCCGGTGGCCATAGCAGACCGTGGGGGTTCGCAAGATGTTCCGAAGCATGACGAATTACGGTACAAGGACCGCGCCAGCGCCGCGCGCCAGCAACGCTGGCGGTACCGTGGCTCGATTGTACGGCTTCACCCCCGCAAGCTGGGCATGGATTCCCCGGCCAGTGCTGGGCTAGCCAAGTAGCCTGGTGTAGCCTCTGAAGCGTGCTTTCAGCCAAGCGCGAAACCGTGCAGAATGCCGCTGGAATTTTCTGACGGTTTTTTTGCCAACGGCGCGAGTTTTTGAGGTCCCAGCCCGTAATGATTGTTGTGGCACGTTGATCGCGATTCGCCAAGCGTGCCCCCCGACGGGTGCGGCCATTTTCACCGCCTCCCCGATTGTCAACCTAACCCGGGCGACACACACTAGAGTTCATGCCATTGACCACCGATCCCATCTCACCGTCCCGCTGGCGCCGAACGGCCGTTCGTGCTGCGCTGCCGCTGGGCCTGTTGGCCTTGGGCATGGGCGGCATGAGCATATTGGTTTCGATGCGCAAGCCGCCCGACCGCGTTGATCCGCAGCGACCGGTCCCGCTGGTCAGCGTGGCATCGGTGCCAGCGCAGTCGGGCCCCTTTCGATTGCTTGCCGATGGCGTGGTGGTCCCCAAGCGGGAGATCACGGTCGCCGCCGAAGTCGCCGGCCGCATCACTTGGGTGGCGCCCGAATTTCGGGCCGGCAATTACGTGACGCGCGGTACTCGGCTCGTCGAGATCGACTCGCAGGTATACCGGCTTGCCGTGCAGCAGTCGGAAGCCGAGCAAGCGCAGCTTCGGGCCGACCTGGCGCAGCTTGAGGTGGAAACCAAGAATGTCGCCGCGCTGCTGGAGATTTCATCCCGCGAACTGAGCCTCGCCCAGGCCAACCTTCGCCGTGCCCGGGAATTGTACGACCCGGAGCGCAACATCCGCAATTTCACGCCGGCGCAGTTCGAGGCGGTGGAGGCGTCGGTACTGAAGCAGCAGAACGCCCACCAGCAGTTGGAAAATTCGCAGGCACTGCTGGCGAGCCGGCGTCAGAAGATTGAGGCCCAGTTGCAGTTGGTGGGCTTCAAGCTCCAGCAGGCGCAACTGGACCTGGACCGCACGACGATCTCCGCGCCCATCGATGGCGTCATCAGCATCCAGGAGGTGGAGGCCGACGACTTCGTCCAGCGCGGCAGCGCGCTGTTCCAGATCGTGGATACCGACCACGTGGAAATCCGCTCGCAGATTCGGACCGACGACCTGTACTGGATCTGGGCCACACGGCACAGTTCCGCCGGAGGGTCGCTCGACGTGCTGCATGAGCCGCCGCAGGTGGAGGCCGCCATCTATTACGACGTCGCTGGGCAGCGGTTCCAGTGGCAAGGGTATCTCTCGCGGTACGAGGGGGCAGGGCTGGAGAGCCGCACCCGCACCGTGCCGGTGTTGTTTGAGGTTCCCCAACCGGCTCGGCCGGGTGCGCTGGAAGGGCCGCCGACCCTGATCCGCGGCATGTACGTGCAGATTGAAATGGAGATCGAACCGCAGGTTCCGCTGATGCGGGTGCCGATCGAAGCCTTACGGCCCCCCAACATCATCTGGACCGTGGAACCTGCAGGGGCGGCCGACGCCACGGCCCAGGCCAGCAGCCCGGGACCATCGCACCAGGAAGATGCCCCGGCAACCACGCATCTGACTGGTGCGCCGGCAGGCGGTGCCCAGGCTGCGGAAACCAAGGCTGCCGCCCCCGGCACGCCGGGAAAGCTCCGCTACCACGAAGTGCGCGTGGCCAAGATGCTGCCCGACTCCGTGCTGATCCGGGCCGATGGCTCGACGATCAAGCCAGGCGACCTGGTGGTCGTTTCGCCGCTGGCGGCCGGGATCGACCAGATGCAGATTCGCTTTCAACACGTGTCCAGCAGCGCCGGCCCATCCGGCAAGAGCGGCCCCTGGCAGGCACCTCGCGACCCCCGCATCGGGCGGCCGGAGCCGGCGCCGCGGCCGGGTGAACCCCTGAGGCCGCCGGCCGACACCGCCGAGGCCCGTGGATCCCAGCCGTCGTAAGCTGCCCCGTTTTGCGGTCGGTTCCCACAAGGTGGGCGGTGGCCGCGATCACCCTCCTGATCGTTGGAAAGGTTCGGCCGTTTCGCCCGTAACTTGCTGGTTCGCATCGCCCGTTCGCTGGCTCAAACCGTTTCCCCTCCCCCGTGCATCCTGAACTTGCTCAATGCGTTCGATCGTTCGCTGGGCTGTGCATAACAGCCCTTCCATGAACACGTTGATGGTCGCCGTGCTGGTCGTAGGGCTAGGCGCGTTGGCGATGATGCGCCGGGAGACGTTCCCGCCGTTCGACCTGGACATGGTGCTGACCACGGTCATTTACCCGGGGGCCAGTCCCGCGGAGATCGAAGAAGGCATCTGCCAGAAGATCGAGGAAGCGGTTCGCAGCATCGACGGCATCAAGAAGATCACCTCGGTCGCTGCAGAAGGGCGAGGCTACGTCATCTGCGAACTGGAGGCCGATGTCAAAGAACCGCAGCGGGTGCTGAACGACATTCGCGCCGAGGTCGACCGTATCCCCAGTTTCCCCCTCGATGCCGAAGATCCGCAAATCCAGCAGATCGTTATCCGCAACCCGGCCATTCGCGTGTCGGTGGTGGGAGGGCCGGACATCCCCGAGGGCCCCGGGAACCTTCCGGCGGAACGGCAACTGCGCGATCTGGCGGAATCCATTCGCGAGGAACTGCTGCTGCTGCCCAGCGTTTCGCAAGTGTCGATCATGGCCGAGCGGCCCTACCAGATCGACGTGGAGATTCCCGAGGCCACGCTCCGCAAGTATGGCCTCTCGCTGAGTGAGGTGGCCGAGGCCATTCGCAACGAGAACATCGAGCAGCCCGCCGGCACCATCCGCACCGAGAGCCACGAGTTTCTGGTGCGGGGGCGGAACAAGTACCTGCTGGGGAGCGAGATCGCTTCGCTGCCCGCCCTCAAACAGGCCGGCAGCACGATCCTAGTGGGCGAACTGGGCCAGGTGCGCGACGGTTTCGAAGACCTGATCCTTTACAACCGCATCAACGGGCAACCGGCCCTCACCCTGCAAGTCGAAAAGACCGCTGACGAAGACCTGCTGCAAATCGTCGAAGAAGTCAAAGCCTATGCCCAGGCCAAGCAGACGCAAATGCCCGAGGGTTATGAACTGGCGGTCTGGAGCGACGGTTCCGAACCCGTCCGCGACCGCCTGGAATTGCTCACCAACAGCGGGCTGAGCGGGCTGGTGCTGGTGTTCATCGTGCTGAGCATCTTTCTGGAGATCCGCCTGGCGTTCTGGGTCGCGCTGGGCATCCCCGTTGCGGTGCTGGGCGCCTGCGCGGTGATGCTCTCCATCGACTCCACCCTCAACATGCTGACGATGTTTGCCTTCGTGATGGGGCTGGGCATCGTGGTCGACGACGCCATCGTGATCGGCGAGAACATCTACAAGCATCGCCAGATGGGTAAGGACCGGTTCCAGGCCGCTATCGACGGCACCGTGGAAGTGGCCCCTAGCGTGATGGCCTCCGTCGCCACCACCGTGATCGCGTTTGTCCCGCTGGCGATGGTGTCGGGCGTGATGGGCAAATTCATCGCCGTGATGCCGCCGGTCATCATTTCGATGCTGCTGATCTCGCTGGTCGAAAGCCTGATCATCCTGCCCTGCCACCTGGCCCACAGCCGAGAGAGGCCGCATGGTTGGAACCACCGCTTCCACAACTGGGTGGAATCCCAAGTGGACGGGTTCATCAACCGCGTTTACCTGCCGGTCTTGCGCTGGTCGCTCAATCACCCGGCCGCTATCTACTGCGGCGCCCTGACGTGCATGATGCTGTCGCTGGGGGTGATCCGGGGAGGATTCACACCGTTTATCTTGTTTCCCCGGGTCGATGGCAACGTGCTGCGGGCCCAAGTGGTATTCCCCGACGGCACCTCCGCCGGCGTCACGGCCAAGGCCACGCAGCAACTCGAAGAAGCCATGCTTCGCGTGGCCCAAGAGTTCCCCATGCCTGAGGACGAAAACGGCGAAACGCAACCGCTGTTGCGCGTGGTCAGCCGCTCGGTGGGCAAGGCCACGCAGTTGGAACCCAGTCGCAGCGCCGCCGAAGGCAGCAACGTGGGCGAAGTGATGGTCGAACTGGCCCCGGTCGAGCTGCGCGGCAACATCAGCTCACAGCAGATTCTCAACCGCTGGCGCGAAGAAACACCGCCGTTTGCTGGTGTCGATGAACTGGTCTTCAGCCAAATGGAGATCGCGCCCACGGCCAAGGCGATCGAGTTCAAACTGCTGGGACACGACCTTGGCCGTATGGAAGAAGCCGCCGACCGGATCAAACAACACCTAGAAAGCCTCGCCGGCGTGTACGATATCGCCGATGACAGCCGGCCCGGCAAATGGGAACTGCAACTGAAGGTGCGGCCCGAGGCCGAAGCGCTCGGCGTGCGCAACGCCGACCTGGTGCGGACGGTTCGGGCAACCTACCTGGGTGAAGAAGTGATGCGGCTCCAGCGGGGCCGGCACGAAGTGAAGCTGATGGTCCGCTATCCGCCCGAGGAACGCCGCACCCTGGCCGCCTTCAGCGATATCCGCGTGCGAACCCCGCAGGGTGAGATTCCGCTGCCGGAACTGGTGGATATCACCTACGAACGCGCCTATTCCGAGATCAACCGGATCGACCAGCGGCGTTCCATCACCGTCAGTGCCGATGTCGATGAGAACATCGCGAACGGCAACCAGATTGTTGATGAACTCCAGGCCGCGGTGCTGCCGGAAATCCTGGCCGACTACCCGGAGATTCAAGTCCGCTGGGAAGGCGAACGCGAGCAGCGCAACGAATCGATGCAAAGCCTGTACATCGGTTTTCTGGTGGCGCTGTTCTCGATGTTTCTGCTGCTGACGATGGAGTTCCGCTCCTATATCCTGCCGCTGATTATCCTCGCCATCTTGCCGCTGGGGCTCGTCGGTGCCACGCTGGGGCACCTGCTGATGGGACTGCCCATCACGCTGTTCAGCATGTTTGGCCTGGTGGCCCTGGCCGGCGTGGTGGTGAACGACTCCATCGTGCTGATCGACTTCATCAACCACCGCGTCCACGATCCGCACATCGGCCTGCGCGAAGCCCTGCTCGATGCCGGCAAGCGCCGCTTCCGGCCCGTGCTGTTGACCTCGCTGACCACCATCGCGGGGCTCCTGCCGCTGCTGCTGGAGCGCTCGCTGCAAGCGCAAATGTTGATCCCCATGGCCGTGAGCCTCGCCTTCGGCCTGATGGTCTCCACGCTCTGGGTGCTGGTCCTGGTGCCGACCCTGTACCAGTCGCTTGCTCGGATTCGCGGCATCGAAGAAGAAGCCAACCAGGACGGAACCGCCATGGCCGGCCATGAAGTGGTTGCCCTTTAGCATGAAAAGCGTGATTGCCAGCAATCACCCTATGTTTGCCGCACAGACTGCGTGGTGATGGGCGATGCAAACCACATGGTTGCTAACAGCAAGACTTTCCTGGGACTGCATTTTGGGGGTTGATGATGACCTGGTCGACAAATCTCGGCGATCGAACGTTGGTTGGGGCTGAAGCCGAATTGTTCCGCTATGCCGTCTCGGAAATGGTCGAAATCGTCGAAGACGAGCTCGGTGGATGTATCGGGATCGGCCATTGGGGCGTGAATTTGTTCGAGGAACTGGAGCCGGAGGCGCGATTGGCGATGCTGGCCGAGGTGACTGAAGCCTTGCTCCGCAAAACGCCTGCCTGCCCCCGCTTGACCTCGCTCAACGAAGCCACAGTGGCCGCAGTGTTTGCCCACATCGGCCGGATGGTGCAACTGGAAATCGAGTCAGCGGATGACATGGAAGATCCTTACATCTATCGGGCGCGCATATTGGCAGCGGAGCGCGAGTTCGACGATGCCGAGGACATCGACGACGAACGACCAGATATGCGTTGCACCGATTGGGATCGCTGGGAACAGTTGGTCGAGAACGCCGCGGACCGCATTCTCTGGGACCGCGATTACGAATGCGTCGGCCTGATGGACCTTTCGCCCGACGTTGCTGCCACGGTCCACGACACGTTATCCATTTCCAACGACTACTACCGAGCCGTCCCGCCAAACCCTGACGAGGACGACCTGGAAGCGATTCGCGCCACACTCGCGGAACTTTGCGCGCCCCCGGGTGGTGATGGATCGATCCACGCGTAATGCCTTCGCTGCCGTTGGTAACGCCCCCCGAATCCGGACTCGCCATGGTCTTCGGTCGAGCAAACCGTGAAGGAATCAACAACAATCGTATGATCCGGCGGCGTCGATGGAGAAAAGTGCCTCCCCAAGATTGGGTGAATCGCAGCAACCACCCTACGTTTGCGGCCTTCGTCTTTCGGCTCGGTGCGCATGCAAAAAGCGCGGGCAGAAACGTGTGTTCCACCCGCGCCATGCTTCGATCTGTTTACAGGCTGACCCGTTCAGCGGGTTGCCCAGCGGCCGACTAAACCAGGCCCTTGCGGACGGCCCAGACGGCGGCCTGGGTACGGTCGGAAACCTGGATCTTGCGCAACACGTTCTGGACGTGTTCCTTGACGGTTTCGACGCTGATGTCCAGCGACCGGCCGATGTCCTTGTTGCTCAACCCCAGTGCCAGGTGCCGCAGCACCTGCGACTCGCGCTGGGTCAGGGTGACCTCGTCGTCGATGATGTCTTGCGAGCGGCTCATCGTGCCGGCAATGCGGCGCGACTGATCGATGGGCGGCAACGAGCGGCCCGAGGCGGCCGCGCGGATGCTCTCCAGCAGTTCCGACTGCGTGGCCCCCTTGAGCAGGTAGCCCTTGGCACCCAGGGCCACGGCCCTCGCCACGTAGGTGGGGTTGTCGAACGTGGACAGGATCAGAACAGCGGTGTCGGGCAATTCGGCTCGGATGTTTTCCAGAGCCTCCAGGCCATCGCCGCCCGGCATCCGGATATCGAGCAGGATTACATCGGGCCGATGTTCAAGCGCCAGTTGCAGCGCTTCCTTGCCGTTGCGGGCTTGCGCCACCACTTCGACTTCGGTGTTTGTAAAAAGGTTGGCCAATCCGAAGCGAACGACTTCGTGGTCGTCGGCAATCAACACTCGAATGGTCATGTCTTGTTACCCAATCTTCTCACTTGTCCCAAAATGCCCCGTTCCAAATCTCCAACTACAACGGGCGTTGACGGTGGCCGGCGCGTATCCCTCCGCGAGCGGCGTAGTTAGAAAGCCTGTGGCTAACGAATACTACCTCTGTCTAGGGGGGCCGGACAGGGCGACAAGTTGGCAATCTGCCAGAACCGGCCCTCCTTTCCCAGGGCCTCCCTCGGGGGGCATGCAATGCCCCGGCAGCGGCGATGCTTCCCCGCTTGAAGAGTCATCACCGCAACCCCTTACATTTCAATAGCTTATTTATGGGGTCTTGCCCCGCCCCGCGTGGGGACCTCTCGCTTTTTTCAGAGAAATATCCAGACCCATGCACGGAATCTGCCGGCCGCGGCCACTATTTCCTGTGAAGGTACACTTGGCCCCCACTTGCGCGGGATGTAACCGCGGGTGGTAGGAGCAAGCTGCCACGGCCCCCCTCGTGCGGAGCGTCTGCAATGCGTCTTACCTTGCGAACCATGCTGGCTTACCTGGACGATGTCCTCGAGCCCGACGAAGCCCAGCTCATTGGCAAGAAAATCAGCGAAGCCGAAACGGCCTCCAACCTGGTGCATCGCATCCGCGACGCCGTCAGCCGGCCCTCGCTGCCGGCCCCCAAGGTGGCGGGTCGGGCCGTGGACGCCAACACGGTGGCCGAGTACCTCGACAACACCCTCGCGGCCGATCGCGTGGTGGATTTCGAACGTATCTGCCTGATGGACGAAAACGACGTCTACCTGGCCGAGGTCGCCTCCTGCCACCAGATTCTGGCCGAAATCCTGGGCGACGCGGCTGAAGTTGATCCCCGTAGCCGTACCCGCATGTATGGGCTGCTGGCCGAGTACGATGCCCGGCTCGCGGAAGCCAAGGCGGCGGCCGCCAAGGCCACGGCCGAAGGCACCAACGGCAACTCGGGCGGCGCGGCAGCGGCCGCTGCCGGAGCAAGTACGGCCGAAGCCGGCGCTGCCGAGGCGGCGCCCCCTGCACCTGCCGCCTCCAAGAAGAAGAAACGGCAGGTCCCCGAGTACCTCCGCGAGACCGACGGCAGCAGCGGAATGTGGCGTGCCGCCGCTGTGATGCTGCTGGGCCTGCTGTTGGTGGTGGTCGCCGTGATGGCGATTGGGCCCGAGTGGTTGGGCGATTTCATCGGCCGACGCACCCAAGTCGCCAGCAACGATTCCAGCGATACCCCGGCCGTCCCAGCCGACCAGGCGGGCACCACACCGGCGGTTCCGCAAGACGCCGGTATGGCTTCCCCGGCACAAGATGCCGGCACCGACCCGCAACCGGCGGCACCTTCGGTAACTCCGGCGCCGGAAACACCCGGCGATTCCGGCGTACCGGCCGGTACGCAAACGCCCTCCACGCCGCTGCCAGAGACACCCGCTCCGGCGGTTCCGGTAACGCCTGCGAGCCCACCCGGCGACGATATCGGAACGGCACCCTCCACGCCGCCTGGCGATACGCCCAGCGCCCCGGCACCCGGCAGCGCGCCAGAGACAGCCGTGCCGGATCGGGCAGCCATGCCTCCCATGACACCGATGCCGCCTTCCGACTCACCGCCCAGCGACTCATCGCCGCTGCCGGCGGACCCCAGGCCCATGCCGATGCCGCCCGCTGGAGAGGACACGCCCTCCCCGGACGTTCCTCCCCGAGTGGCGAGCCTGCCCGACCGCGCACCTGCCAGCACGGCACCGGGTACGCCAGCACCGGGTGAACCGGGCGAAGCGGCCGGCGAACAGCTTGGCATGCTCAACTCGCAACAAACGGTCCTGTTCCGGCAATCGCCGGGAGCGGGAAGCTGGCAGTTGGTGCCGGTTCGCGGCAGTGTCTTTGCCAACGATCTGCTGTTGTCGCCGCCGGCATACCGCAACGTGCTGATGCTCCGCGACTTCGCCTTGCATCTGCGCGGCGATACCCTGGTACGGCTGGGTACCGAGGATGGTCTGACCAAGGTCCTGGTGTATTACGGCCGCATCGAAATCCTGGTCAACGATGCCGAAACCCGGCTCATCGTCAAGGCAGGCGACCAACCGCCGGCACTGGTGACGTTCGATAAGCCGGCGTCGGGCCTGGCCTTGGAATGCGCTCCCACACGCAAGCCGGGCGAGAACCCCGAAGAAGCCAGCCCACACTACCAGGTGGAACTGTACGCTTCCGCGGGCGAGTTCACCTGGGATGCCGGCGAGCCCGACAAAGTGTACAAGCTGGCCGCCAAGAGCCGGTACGTGCTGGGCACGCCTTACCAGCAACCGCTTTCTGACAACTTGCCCGACTGGATCAGCGGGGATGAAGAACGCCGCCTCATCGTGCGCCAAAGTGCGGAAGACCTCAGCACCGAGTTGCAGCGGCTGCCCAACATTCGCCTGGAACAGCGGCTGGAAGAATTGGCCTACGACGAGAGCGCCAAGGTCGAGTTGCGGTCGCTCGCCCGGCGAAGCCTGGTATCGCTGGACCGGTATCAACCGGCCATCGAAGCGCTCCGCAAGTACGATCGCGTGGATCGCAGCACCCAGTTCTGGCCCGACTATATCGCCTCGCTGCGCGGCGCCGTGCTGCGCAACCGGCAGTCGGCCAAGGGCGTGAGGGAAACGCTGGTTAAGCTCGAAGGCGAGAAGGAAGGCCAGGAACTGTACCGGATGCTGTGGGGATACACGCCCGAGCAATTGGCCGCCGGCGAAGGCGACCGCCTCTTGGGCTACCTGACCCATCCCGAGACCATCTTCCGCGTCATGGCGGAATGGAACCTGAACCTCCAGCTTACCGGGCAGCCTCGGACGACCGGCACCTTCCACGAGGGCGATACCAACCGCATCCGGACCCAAGTCGAGGGCTTCCGCCGTAAGTTGACGATGTTGCTGGGGCAGTAGCAGCGTTCCCCCGGGGCCATAGCAGGCGCGCCGGACACACGAACGTTCCGGCATCCGCCTTGGCGCGGCCTCAGCGGCCAGCGATGCTGGGCGTTCCCCTTCTGCGCCCCGAATGCACCGCCAGAACGGAATGCGCCACTTGAACGGAAGGCACTTCCTGAACGGCCCTCGGTTGGAGACACCAGCGGCACGATGCACACCACCGCGCCTAACGTGCAGGCCGGCGACCGGCCAACTCCCGACGGCA
Organism: uncultured Pirellulales bacterium; assembly: GCA_964511065.1. Classification (GTDB taxonomy): domain Bacteria; phylum Planctomycetota; class Planctomycetia; order Pirellulales; family S012-138; genus CALBRZ01. Next base: position 45,621 of record CAZEEG010000027.1, read on the forward strand.
GAGCCAACCGCCGGCAGCGCCCGGCCGCGGCATTGCTGGCCCGAGTAATGCTGATCCGAGCGATGCACGCGCTGCCGCTCACGTCCCAGGCGCTGCTGCTGGTGCCGCTGGCCAGTGACGTTGCGGCCCAAGATGCCCGAGAGTTGGTGCCCGCCCAGGGCCAACCGGTAACCTGCCGGCTTACCGCCATCGACGACGCCTGGCAGATCACCTGCGAATCGGCAAGCGGGCGCAGCACGCTGCCGGCCGCCGAGGTTGCCTGGTGGGGAGCGCCGGCCGCGCTGCGTAGCCGCCGCGGCATCCAGGCCACCGACCACGCCCTAGTGGTCCTGGCCGATGGCGGGATTCTGCCGGCCGATGTGCTCGAAGCGGCCGACGGCCAATTTTCACTGGGTTCGCTCGCGCTAGGCGAGCTGACCCTGCGACAAAGCCGCATTCGCGGCATCGTCTTCCGTCCGCCAGCCGATCTTTCGCGCCGTGACCGCTGGATCACTGCCGTGAGCGAAACGCAGCACGAGGCGGATCGGCTGCTGCTGGCCAACGGCGACGTGCTGAGTGGCCGCTTGATCTCGATCCAGAATGGGGCCGTGACATTCGACGCAGGGGCCGGCCCCCTACCGGCCATCGACGCGAACCGCATCGCAGCCCTGGCGTTTCATCCCGGCCTGCTCCGCACCAGCGAAAACAACGGCCTGCGCGCCTGGGTTGGCCTCACCGATGGCACGCGGCTGTTGGCTTCCGCGGTAAACTTGGACGAAAACCACTTGGAAATTCGCTCTGCCGGTCACACGTTCACGGCGCATCCGGCGCGGCTTTGCTGGCTCCAACCGCTGGGCGGTCGCATGACGTATCTCTCGGACCTCAAGCCGGCGGGCTATCGCCATATCCCTTTTCTCTCCACGACCTGGAACTATGCGCTGGATGCCAACGTGCTGGGTGGCCCGCTGCGCGTCGCCGGGCAGTGGTACGCCAAGGGGATCGGGATGCACAGCCGCGCGAGGCTGACTTACGTCCTCGACGGCACCTATACCGAGTTCGCAGCCGAGATTGCCCTGGACGATGTGGCAGGCCCTCAAGGCAGCGCGGTGTGCTACGTGTTTGTCGGCCGCGATTTGCAGTACCGCAGTCCTGAACTGCTTCCCGGCGCCGCACCGGTGCCGGTTCGGGTGCCGCTGGCCGATGCCCAATCGCTGACCCTGGTGGTCGATTACGCCGCCCGGGGCGACATGCAAGATCATGTCGACTGGCTCAATGCGCGGTTGATCCAGGGGAAATGAAATCGGTCCAGTTAGCCTGCCTGGCCCTCGGCGTTTGTCTCATCGTTCGCCCGGCGGCCCGGTTTCCGGTGGCATCGGCATCTGCGGCAGCTACACTCAAGAGCATCGCTTTGGGGGGAAAGCCTCTGGTTAGGGGGCCGGCGAAGCAGCGTCTTGCCAATCCCTCTTAAGACCACCCGGCAGGCGTTGCTGAAAGTGCGATTGGTCGTGTTCTAGCCTTGGGATCTGCACGCTATGAGTCAACATCCGCGTCTTGGCGATTGTTCGGTCTGGCGTTTGTTTGCTGGCCCTCTGATGGCAGCGCTGGTTCTGGCAGCGCTGGTTCTGGCCGTGCTGGCGACCGGCGCCGCGGCCGGAGAAATGTCGTTCCACATGCAGCAGATCGACGACGGCCTGCAAGTCGGCTATGCGGTGCGGCTGATCGACATGAACGGCGATGGGAAGCTGGATATCGTGGTGGTCGATTCCAAGCGGCTGGTGTGGTACGAGAACCCCAGTTGGAAGGCACACTCGTTTCTGGAAGGCAAGACCAAGGCCGACAACGTGTGCTTTGCCCCGCACGATATCGACGGCGACGGCCGGCTCGATTTCGCCCTGGGGGCCGATTGGCGACCTTCGGACACGGTTTCGAGCGGCACGCTCCAGTGGGTATCGCCCGGCAAGAACCCCGGCGATGCATGGACCGTGCATCCCATCGCGCAAGAGCCCACCATTCACCGGATCGGTTGGGCGGACTTTGACCGCGATGGCCAGCCGGAGTTGATCGTCGTGCCGCTGTTTGGGCGCGGGGCAACGCGGCGCGAGAACTTCATGGATCATCCCTTGCGGATTCTCTCGTACAAGATTCCCCAGGATCCGGTCCGCGATCCCTGGAAGGCCGAGGTGATTAACCAGGACTTGCACGTATCGCACAACTTCCAGGTGGTTGACCTCGACGACGATGGCCGCCTCGACATGCTGGTGGTCAGCTACGAAGGTATCAGCCTGCTCAAGCGCGACGACAACGGCCGCTGGTCGCGGGTACTGCTGCACGAAGGCAACCAGACCTCCGAGCCCAGCAAAGGGGCCAGCGAAATCAAGCTGGGCAAGCTCGCGGGCGGCGAGAAGTACATCGCCACGATCGAACCCTGGCACGGCAATCAAGTGGTGGTCTACCGCCAGGACCCGCCGCAGGTCGGCCAGCCGCGGAAGTGGAATCGCCACGTGCTCGATGAGCAGTTGAAGTGGGGTCACGCCGTGTGGTGCGCCAACCTCGACGACGACGAAGACGAGGAACTGATCATCGGCGTGCGCGACAACCTCGATGAATCGGGCCGCTGCGGTGTCCGCATCTATGATCCGACCCCCGATGGTTGGAAGCGGATGCTCGTCGACCCGGCCGGGGTGGCCGTGGAAGACCTGGTGGCCGGCGACCTGGATGGCGACGGCCGGGTGGATATCGTGGCGGTCGGCCGCCAAACCCACAACGTGCGGATTTATTGGAACACCACAGGGAAGGAATAACCGCCAGGACCGTCCACCGGCCGAACAACCCGCGCATACGCCATGCACGAATTGATACCGGATTCAACCCGCATT
>CAZEEG010000027.1:48575-54470 GCA_964511065.1 uncultured Pirellulales bacterium
CCGAACAACCCGCGCATACGCCATGCACGAATTGATACCGGATTCAACCCGCATTGTGTCCGGCGGAGCCGGACCCACGGGGTTCGTCGGACCTACCGGCAGAGCGTGAACTGCATGACGTTGATGTGGCCGCTGCGGAAGTGGGCGGCACAGCCGGTCAGGTACTTCATGAACCGTTCGTACATTTCATCGGACGAACGCCGGATGGCTTCTTCACGCTGCGCGGACAGCGCGGCCGACCAGCAATCGAGCGTTCGGGCGTAATGCAATTGCAGCGGTTGGATGTGGTCTACGCGGAACCCCGCCTTCTCGGCGGCGGCCGTCACCCAGTCGGGCTCGGGCAGTTGCCCGCCGGGGAAAATTTCCCTGGCGATGAATTTGCCGAACAGCACGTTTTCGTGTGTGACGGGAATCCCCATTTTCTCCAGGGAAGGCATCGTGTAGCCGACGATGGTGTGCAACATCATCCGTCCGTCCGCCGGCAGGATGCTGTAGCAGCGTTCAAAGAACGCGTCGTAGCGTTCGCGGCGGAAATGCTCGAACGCCCCGATGCTCACGATGCGGTCCACCGGCTCGTCGAATTCTTCCCAGCCGTTCAGGCGGATTTCGGCTTTGCGGGGGCCCGGCAGCCGGGCCAGTTCGGCGCTCACGTGCTCGTACTGGTTGCGGCTGAGCGTAAGACCGATCGCGTTGACATCGTACTTCTCAACGGCCCGCTTCAGCACCGCTCCCCAACCGCAACCGATATCGAGCAAGGTCAGGCCGGGTTTCAAATCGCATTTGCCCAGCGACAGGTCGATCTTGGCCCGCTGGGCTTCTTCGAGCGTCATATCGTCGCGCTCGAAGTACGCGCAGCTATAAGTCATCGTCGGATCGAGGAACAACTTGAAGAAATCGTCCGACAGATCGTAGTGCGACTGGACCTGCTTATAGAACGGCTGGAGTTGGCTCATGGCAGTACCGGCTAGGATCGTCAAGCAAGGCGAAGGCTGGTTTCTTGCCTCTCGGCAATCCGTGCCCACGGCGACAGGCATCCGTGGCGGGATACTCACCCCCCCACATGCAGAGTCTACGCTGCCAGGGCGGGCCGCCCAACAGAAAAGTTGGAAAACCGGCAGCCGCGGTCCCTGCCGACAAGAACGCTCCGTGGGGCCGGTTTTCCGGCCAAAAGACCTACGCGCACGCGATGCGCGGTTTCGCCGTTGGATCCCGGATTCAATCCCCGTTCCAGGCGCGCAGTCCTGATAGGGCCGGTTACCGGCCGCAGGATGGGGCGCGCGCCCCCTGCGCAGATTGGGCCGGTTGGAGTGCGTGATTCCCCCCGACCGTATCCGGCAGAGCCGGACCTACTTGCCTTGGCGAGGCGACACGAGCATTTCGCCGTGGTCCACAATCGCCTGGCCGGCCGGCGCGGCCTGTTCGCACTCAATCCGCTGGGCGACTTCCGCCCGATGCACCTTCACCGTTTCCGGGGCTGTGATTCCCAACCGCACGCGGCCGCCGCGAATTTCGATGACTTCAATCCGGATGGAATCGCCCACCAAAACGGCGTCGTTCACGCGTCGCGACAGAACAAGCATTGCCGACCTCCTGTTAGCATCTTGGGCCTTAGTGGCCTGTCATGCCCCCGCTGGATTAAGGGATAGTGCTGGTGCCTGGAAAGTTGGTGGCCGTTGCGGATGCTCGGCACTTTGGAGGCGCCATGGGGGCGCACGCGCATGCTCTCCGAGCGGCGTTCAACCAAGAAAACGTACGCAACTGGTTCAGCGCTTTCCCAAATCCGGCGTGGAAAACCGCTTTGACCCAGATTTCCCCCCCGCGCGGAGCAGGCATCACTGGGGGCAGTACAAGCGCCAGGCCCTAAGGTGGGAGCTCGCAATGAGTGTCCACACTCTGCGAACCAGCGGACCTTCGGCGTGAGGCAGGCTCTGCGCAACCTGCTCCGCAACTCTCAGGAATGTAGAGCCCCGGATTCCTGCCTGTCAAGCACAAGCAGGCAAATTCTCAAATTTCTGCCGGAACGCTGATCGCCCCTGTTGGCCGCCGTACGCCGCACGGCGCCGGCTGCGATGCCGCCGTTACGGCAGATCGTCGCGGCTGCTGGATTGCTCGGCCGTGGGGAAATCGTCGGGAATGTCCGTCAAGGTGACCTTGCCCGTGGCTACCCATTCAGTGCCGCGCAGCAGCGTGGTGATGAAGCCTACGCACTTCATCGAATAGTCGGCATGGCCCAGGACGGTGGTAAAGACGCGGCCCTTGCCGTAGGGAATGACCCACAGCATCGGCTCGTGCGTGCCGGTTCCGCGTTGATCCTGGGCCGAATAAGCGGTCGCCAGGATGGTCATATTGGCCGCCGGTCCCCGCTGGCCATGGTACAACTCGTCCTTGGCATGCATCCACGCCTGGGGGAGCCCTGCGGTGATGGGATGCTTGCTGTCGCGCACCACCACCAGGTATTCGTGCTGCGGACCATGCCCTGCTCCGGGGCCTTCGCCCGCGGCGGTGCGCACGACCTTGCCCTGGTCGTTCAGCGTGAGCCGAGGCCCAAAGCCGGCCCCGCGCCACAGCAGGCCGACCATCTCGTTGTACGCCTTCCAATTGGGGAAGGCGTTATTGGCCGCATGGACGATGGTCACACCGCCGCCGTTCTGCACGTATTGCTCAAACGCCTGTTGGGTTTCCTCGGGCCAGACAGCCCCGTTGTAGTTGGAAACCACCACGTCGTACTTCTCGAATTGGGGGCGGAATCCAGCGGTGCTCTCGCCCTTGGGCGGCGAGGTGGCCACGTCGACGGTGAAACGCCCGCTGTCTTCCAGAATCCGGCGGAGGATCGGCGTGGTCTTTTCCCACTGGTGATTGTTCTGCCCGTCGATGATTAAAGCCTTCAGCTTTTCAGCGGCCGAAGTCGGGGCCGTCCAGCTTACGGCGACAGCCAACGATAATCCCAGCAGCAGTTGGAACGCGGCACGCATGAGCGGCAGACCTCCGGGCGTGGATGATGGGCAGGCGATTCGTAGCGGCGATCTTGATGGATGGCTGCGCCGCCAATGTCCGGTCGCCGAACGATCGGCGCCGGAGTGTTTTGCAGCGCAATGGACCGCATTTTGGCAGCTTAGCACCAACGTGAGCGGCCATTGGCTGCGCAGGCGTCTTTAGGAGGCGATTGGCCAAGGGCCATGCACCGCCACGCATTGTAATTGCCACCAGCGCATATGCCAGCCACAAGCCGCCCCGCACGCATCCCGGGCTGGCTTACCACGGCAGGTGCGGTGAGGCCATCGAGGCAGCCCGGCGGCGAAAAATGGGTTCAGATATGGCACGAGTCGCGGCCATGCTTCTCCAGGTACCGTTGATGGTATTCCTCAGCCCGATAGAACGGCCCGGCCGGTTCAATCAACGTGACAATCGGCCGGCCGTACTGGCCCTTGGCGTCCCAGGCCTGCTTGGCCGCCTCGGCCGCCTGCTGCTGCTCGGGCGTGTGATAGAAAATGGCCGAACGGTACTGTGAGCCCACATCCGGACCCTGGCGATTGAGCGTCGTTGGATTGTGGCACTTGAAGAAGACGTCCAGCAATTGCTCGTAGGTCACCTGCTGGGGATCGTACTCCACTTGCACCACCTCGGCGTGGCCGGTGCCGTCGGTGCAGACCTGCTCGTAGGTGGGATTCTCGGTATGGCCGCCGGAGTAGCCAACCGCCGTGTCCAACACACCGGGCACCTTGCGGAACGTGGCTTCCACTCCCCAGAAACAACCGGCAGCAAACGTGGCAACGGCCATGATCCAACCTGCCTTTCTTCGCCCGAAAAGTATCGCCGCCGCGACCGCCGGGCACCGGTCGCGTGGACTCCCAGGCCATCCGGGATGCTCTCGTCTTCAGCCATCTATCATTTTAGCCGCCAGCGCACCGGCAGACCGCAACGCCCCCCGGGGGGCGTTGCCCTGGCGACCTGCTGCGCAGCGGTCTTTCGCGCAGGAACCCCTCGGTTTCTGCGGCATCGTCGCCGCGGCCTTATCACCGCGCCATGATCTCCGTCGCTTAGCCAATCCCATACAGCGGGCCGAACTTCCGCTTGAGATGCTCCATCAGCGGCTTGTGCGAGAGCGGCTTACCGGTGACGATTTGGGCCAGTTCGGCGGCCGAGTAGCAACGCCCGCGGTGGTGAATCTGTTCACGCAGCCAGGCCAGCAGATTCTCGAAGCGGCCCTGGCGGAACTGGTCTTCCAGATCGCCCAGGTCCTCCGCGGCCCGATCGAAAAACTGCGAGGCGTACAGGTTGCCCAACGAGTACGTGGGGAAGTAACCGATCAGCCCGGCACTCCAGTGAATGTCCTGCAGCACGCCGTCGGCATCGTTGGGCGGGGTGATGCCCAGGTAATCGCGGTACTTGTCGTTCCACGCGCCCGGCAGGTCGGCCACCTTGAGCCGGCCTTCGATCAGGTCCTGTTCCAGTTCAAAGCGGATGAGGATGTGCAGGTTGTACGTCGCCTCGTCGGCTTCGACCCGAATCAGCGACGGCCGCACGTCGTTGACGGCGAAGTAGAAATCGTCCAGCGGCGTGCTGCCCAGCGCCTCGGGAAATGCCTGCTGGGCCAGCGGGTAGAAGAACTCCCAGTAGGCGCGGCTGCGACCGACGAGGTTCTCCCACAATCGCGACTGCGATTCGTGAATGCCCAGCGAAACGGCCTGCCCGGCCGGCAGCCCATACTGCTCGGACCGCAGCCCCAGTTCGTACAGCCCGTGCCCCGCCTCGTGCAAAATGCCGAACAGCGCGGTGGAGAAGAAGTGTTCATCGTAGCGGGTGGTGATGCGGCAATCGTCGGGCCCCATTCCCGAGCAGAACGGGTGCGCCGTGACATCCAAGCGGCCGCGGTTGAACTGGAAGCCGATCCGCTCGGCCGACTCCCGCCCGAAGCGTTCCTGCACATCGATCGGATAGTGGCGCTCGAGGATGGAAACGTCGGGTTGGCGGCCGCTGTCCACGATCGCCGCAACCAGCGGCACCAGGTCTTGACGCAGGCCGTCCAGCACCGCGGCCACGTTGGAGGTGATTTCGCCCGGCTCGTAATCATCGAGCAGGGCATCGTATCGCTGCTGGGCGAACCCCAGTACGTCGGCCTCTTCCTGCTTGAGGGCGACAATCTGCTCGTACCAGGGCTGCATCTGAGCGAAATCGTTCTTGGCCCTGGCTTCCGTCCACACCTGCTGGGCCCGAGTGGTGGTTCGAGCCAGCGCTTCGACCAGTCGCTTGGGCCGCTTGATGTTCTTGTCGTAATCGCGCTTGAGCAGGCGGATATTCGCGCCGGTGTCGCTGTGAGGATCGGCGGCCAGCGGCGAATCGGCCAGGCGGTTGAGCCACTCGCCCAGCTCCGGCGACGTGCGGCGGTCGTGCAGCATGCCGCTCAGCAGCGTGATTTGTTCCGCCCGATATTCGCCGGCGGCCAGCGGCATGATCGTCCGCTCGTCCCATTCCAGCAAAGCGTTGACCCCCTCCAGCAGCGCCGTCTGGCGGACGTGGTCGCAAACCTTCTGATAGAGGGCTTCGGGCGAAGATGGATGGGTCATGGGCTGGGCTTCCTCCCTGGTGGGCAAATGGTTTGCAAGCGGATGGATCTGCCGGTGCGCGCGAGCCTACCCCTGACCGGCCAAATTGGCAAGACGATGGCTGCGAAAGCGCGAGGGCCAGAAAGAGCGCGAGGGCGGTGAAAGGCTGGGATCAAGATAGCAGAACGACGGATGCGCTCCCCGCGCACGGCACATGTAGGGTCGGTTCCACGGGCCGTGAACGATGGGTGCGCCGTGGTTGGTGGTGTGAAGATACTTCATCATTCCACCCGCATCGCGTCCGGCAGAGCCGGACCTACGGGTCGAACGCCGTTAGTTCGCTGCGGCCGAG
>CAZEEG010000028.1:0-53110 GCA_964511065.1 uncultured Pirellulales bacterium
CGGCCGTTAAATTCGGCTCGCTCGGGGTCACCGCTGGGAACGCCCTGGGTTAAACTTTTGTCCCCGGCTAGTTGGCTCAACACCCGGTCGACAGGGGGTGAGTCCGCGAAACTTAAAATGAGTCGACTACGCGCGTAGAGGCTGGTATTGAAATATCTCGGGACGCGGGTTCGATTCCCGCCGCCTCCACTTGAAAGGCCGCTTGCGAAACTTCGCAAGCGGCCTTTGCTCTTACCTGCGGTGCAAATACCGTTCGGGCGTTGGCCGCGTCCGGTGCATGCGTGTCACATTGCCGCCAGCCGTTGTGATCCCTCCTTTATTTGATTTGATCGTGGCGCATCGTCCCACCGTTGCAGCGGCCGTCGGGTGATTGTGAGCATCCAGCCTAACGTCTGCCTCCTCAAGAACGTTGGAACCTGCTTTGCGCAACTCCGCGCGAGGCCGGGTTACGTGTGACCATTATCGTGTGCCGGCGCTCGATGCGGATAACCGCTGCGGGCGGCTAGTGGGGCCGGGGCACGGCGGCAGATGGCCAATGAAATGATGCTCACCGCCCATCTGCACAGCACATCAATCCATGTCGTGGCCGGTGGAACCGGCCATGCGCCTGCTTCGAACGTGCCCCCCGCTGGTCGGTGTGGATGACGGCCCAAGCCGCCTCCAGTAGAATGCACCTCCCCTTTGAATCGCCCGTAGCTCGCGGTCGTCCGAGGTTCGACGTTGGCTCCGCCTCGCAGTGGCACGGCCATGGCATGCGGAACTGCCGGGTGGGGTAGACCCGGGTTGTTGAAGTCCTTACAGGGGTTGGCCACAGTAGCCGTATCCATCGGGTCCTTGGCGGAGGAATCATGCAAGTTCCGCGATATCTTGTGTTCGACGTCGAAAGCGTGGCCGACGGCGAACTGGTTTCCAAGATTCGGTACCCGGGCCAGGGCCTATCGCCCGAGGACGCGGTCGCCCAATACCGCAAAGAACTGCTGGAGAAGTATGAGACGGATTTCATTCCGTACACCTTCCAGGTGCCCGTCTCGGTGGCCATCGCCAAGTTGGGGGCCGACTATCACCTGCAGGACCTGGTGGTGCTGGACGAACCGCACTTTCGGCCGCACGTTATTACCGAGTACTTCTGGCGGGGCTGGGACCGGTACGGCCGCCCCACGCTGGTGAGTTTCAACGGCCGCACGTTCGATGTGCCGCTGTTGGAGTTAGCGGCATTTCGATACGGCATCAGCATGCCGGCCTGGTTCAACGTAGACGGCCCCGCTTATGAGCAGCACCGCAACCGGTACAACATCAAGTCGCACATCGACGTGCAAGAGTTGCTCACCAATTTTGGTAGTGCGCGATTCAGCGGCGGCTTGAACCTGGCCGCCAGCCTGCTGGGCAAGCCCGGCAAGATGGACGTGCAAGGCTACATGGTCCAGGACATGCACGACCAGGGCAAGCTGCTGGAGATCAACAATTATTGCCGCTGCGACGTGCTGGATACGTACTTTGTGTTTCTGCGCAGCCGGGTGATGATCGGTAAGATCACGCTGGAACAGGAGCAAGAGATCATCGCGGCAGCCAAGGCTTTCCTGGAAGACTCGGTGGAGCAGGTGCCCGCCTATCGCGAATACCTGGATCGCTGGGGCGATTGGAACAATCCCTGGGTGGACGGCAGCGCTGGCCTTTGAGCATTGCCCCCAGCGTGTAAGCTTTCCCGAGGGCTTCCGCAGGCGAAAAGGGTGAACGGCAGCATTGCCCTTTGAGCAATCGCACCTGGAGCAGGCAAGCCGACCTTCACTGCACAGTGATCCATAGAACGAGCAACGATCCATAGAACGAGCAACGGCAGCCGCGCGATGGAGCGCGGCTGCCGTTTTTCAATCTTGACGGCCCCCGATGGCGCCAACGTTCTACAGCAATTCGCGGATTACCTCGCCTTCGCTGAGAATCGGAATCGGCCGGCCCGTGTGGTCGTTGAAGGTGAGCGTTGGGTCAATGCCCAGCACGTGGTAGATGGTCGCCAGCAGGTGGCCCGGTTTGAGGGGCCGATCGACTGGAAACTCGGCCTTGGAGTTCGTCGAACCAACTACCATGCCGCCCCGCAGTCCGCCGCCGGCCACCATGGCCGAGATGGCGTTGCCCCAGTGGTCGCGGCCGGGGATCGGTCGGCCGGGCAACCCCTTGTTGATCCGCGGAGTGCGTCCGAACTCGCCCATCACCACCAGCAGCACGTCGTCGAGCATGCCACGTTCGGTGAGGTCCTCCAGCAGCGCATTGACCGCCTGGTCCACGTATTTCAGCTTGGTGCCGTGGCCTTGCTCAATGTCGGAATGGTTATCCCAGTGCGGCATGTCCACGGTGACAAAACTTACACCTGCCTCGACCAGGCGCCGAGCCATCAGCGTGTAGTGTCCCCAGGGGCCGCGGCCGTAACGATCGCGCAGCTTGGGGTCTTCCAGTTCGACGTCGAGCGCATCGCGAGCGCGGCCGGCGCTGAGCATATCGACCGCCTGCTGCTGGTAGCGGTCCATCGAGTCCATCATGCCCGAGTGGTCAATATCGCGGCGGATGCGATCCAACCGGCCGAGCAATCCCAGGCGGTTATCGAGCCGCTGCGAGTCGGCACCTTCCATGCTGGTGAGCAGTTCGGGTGGCTTGATCGGCTGCGTATAGTTGGCCGCCAGGTACTTCTGTTGCATGTTCACCTGGAACGGGTTGTACGCGTTGCCCAGGTATGCGGCCCCTTGATAGCCCGGGTAAAGATACACGCTCTCGGCGGCCGGCACTCCCACGTAGGGTGGCATGCCCGGTGCGTTCGCGCCCTTGACCCGGGCGACATACGAACCGACCGACGGGAATTTCTGGCCCTTGTCGGCGGCGTTGGAACCGTAGCGGCCGGTGAGCATCCAGTGGGCCGCGGCGAAGTGGTCGCCGTTGTCGTGGTGGATCGAGCGGATGAAGGCCATCTTGTCCGCGTGCCTGGCATGCAGCGGCAGCGTCTCGCTGATGATCATGCCGGGAACGTTGGTCTGAATCGCACCAAAGGGGCCGCGGTACTCGGCCGGCGCATCGGGCTTGGGGTCATACGTTTCCAATTGGCTGGGTCCGCCGTCCAGCCACATCAAGATCACAGACTTATTGTTGCGTGAGGCCTTGCCTTCAGCCTGCAACCGCAGCAAGTCCGACAGGCTCAATCCCAGGCACCCAAGGAATCCCGCCTTCAATGCCGAACGGCGGGACACCCCCTGGCAATTGCTGCTGTTGCGGCCGCAGGTGATCTTGAGCATGGTGTGTTTCTCCTGGCAGGTCGAACTTCGCTGTTGGTCGCAGGAACCGTGGGGACACCAAAGTGCCCGCCGATTTCCTGCCGTTGTGCAGGTGGGCGGCGAAGGTTGTACGAGTCTTCGCCCAGGACGAGCCGCGCAGCAACCCGTCAACGAGCATTGATACTTTAGTCGAAAGCAATCGCGCTTTGCAATTGCATGCCGGTTCATGGGGATTGGAAGGCAGGCGGGTAGCCGCCCGGTGGGCGTAGCGAACGGTCGCGCAGGGCGTGCGGCAAACTGCGTCTATCGCGCGCTGCCGCTTCCGTATCGGCTCAAAGATGGGCGGGGGGTTGGCCAAAATGCCCTGGCGCCAGCGCGCCCCCGCGGCCGAGCGGCAAAAGTTTACCAACATCGCGGAGGCACCCGCCAAGCCAGGGCAACTGCCGCGACGATTCCGGTTAGGCAAACCGGCCACCCGGGAAAGGTGCGGCGGTTGGATGAAAACGGCACGTTATTCCAGCCCGTACAACCCGGCAATCGGCACCGACGCCATGCTGGCATCGCCAAACCGCAGCGACGGCAGGAATCGTGGAGCCACGGAAAGACTGATCCCAAAGTTGTCCTTGGCCTGGTCCACGTTGAACCCAAAGCTGACCAAGAACGATTCGCCAATGCGGGTGATGTTCATGCTCTGCCCGATGTTGCGAGCCTCGCCAAAGTCGTATGCCGTGCTGAAGGTCGAGATGTACTTAGCCGTCATATGATAGCTGTACGAGAACATCAACACCTGGCTGTTGATCGGGCCATGCAGATCGCTGAACCCTACATAGAGGTTCCCCCGCGGCGGACGATTCAGGTGGAACCCGATGCGGGTGAACCGTTGGCCGTCGTCGAAAAAGTCATAAACGCCGCTGGAGGTAACCGTGGTCCGATCGCCCACGTGCCAGCGGAAATCGTAGTTCGCCAGGCCGAACGGTTCACCGAAGTTGTCGCGGTCGTCGTCGGGGAAATAGGTGATTCCCGTGTTGAGGACAACCCAATCCTGGATACGGCGTTGCCCGGGCAACCCGCGCTTGGTTTGCCAGCGCTGGTGAACGTTGAACCGCACCACTTCCAGATCGTCGACGACTTCGGCCGAAGGGCTCGTCACCCAGTCCTGCAAGCCGGAGCGGATGCCATAGGTGCGTTCGTCGAACCGGAGGGGGATCGAACCGCCGTAGGTCAGCACTTGCGACCGTCGCACAAAGTTCTCGATGTTCGTGTCATTCAGCAAGTCGTACAGCGGCAGGCCGTCGGTGGGATCATCGGGATTGAACAGGTTCTGGTTCGCATCGGAATAGTTGGCATCGATCTCGAATACCACCTTGTGCGCCAAGCCATGCAGGTTGAACAGGTTGTTTTCCACGGTCGGGTCGACGGTCCAAATCGGCAAGCTGGCCCGGATCCCCAACTGGCCGTACAGGCGGTCGTAGCTGTCGCCGCCCAGGTCTTCGCCCCAGTGGCCGAACTCACCCAGCGCATACGGCACGACCTTGGCCGGCCCCGCTTTGAGCGGCAGATCGATTTCCTGCCGGGTAACAAACCGTTCGCCTTGGCGATCAATTTCCCACGGCAACGGCTTCGTATACGCCGCTTCCTTTGGATCGGTCGGCAGGGTGGCCGCGCCAAAGTCGGCATATCCTAAACTGGTGTGCGAGTACCAGGTGAAGGTGTCTTGCAGCAGTGAAACGCCCAGCCAGTTATGGTCGAAGCGGGGCATCCACTGCGTTTCGGTAAAGAAGTCGTTGACGTGGGCGTTGGCGAAAATCGACCACGACATGCTATCGACCACCTGCTTCAATTCCACGCCGGTGGTCATATCCTTGAGCGTGTCGTACTCGTTCTCGAAATATTGCTCCAGGAAGTTGCGATCGCTGATCCAGCCCAACTCGGCCGTGAGTTGGTAGCCGTTGGCCAGTTGCGAACGGTGGCGACCGAACAGCCGGAAGCGGTAATCGACATCGGGAGGGATGTAATTGCGGCGGCCGCCCAGGATGTCTACGCCGTCGTCGTGGATGCCCCAGTAATCGATCACGCCCGCCGAGGGGGCATCCATGCCAAACAGTTCGAAGTCGGGTCGATCGTATGCGAACCGCGTACCGTGTCCCAGGCCCCGCTCGCTCAGGTAATCGACGCTCACTTCCCAATCCGTACCGGGGATCGGGTCCATTCCCAGAATCTGGTACGGGTCGAGGTCCACCATCGCCTGGTGGCCGAAGATTTCGTCGTGGCGATAGCGAAGCCGCCGAATGTAAAACTCCGGCCGCTCCAGGTTCGATTTCATCACCGGCCAGTAAAAGACGGGGGCCTCCTCAATAAACAGCACGTTGTTGCGGGCCGTCGCCAGGCGACGATGTTCAATGATCGGCTCGCCCGTGAAGGGATCGACGGCCACTTGCCCCGTCACCGGATCGATCACCGGAATCTGCTCATCCTGGAACAATACGTCTGAAGCGCTCAAGCGATAGCCGGGTTGCCCCAGGCGGCTGGAGGTGATGTAGGCGTTGGTGGCCACAAAGTGGTCGGGCGAGGTCTGCTGGATGACGTCAGCCTTCATCCGCACCAGCCCTTGAAAGCTGCGGACCGGGCTGAGGATCTCGGCGTGGAGAATAGTGCCGATGCTGCGGTTGACGTCGTAAAACATCCGCTCGGCATGGACGACCCGCTCTCCCTGGCGGAAGATCACGTTGCCTTCCATATAAATTTCCAGCGGCGTATCGGCCCGCTGGGGCGTTCCTCCGCTGAGGTCAAGCTGTTCTTGGGCCGCGGTCCAAATGACGAGCCGATCGGTCGAGACGTCAATCGCCCCCAGACCTTGCACGCCTTCAATAATCAAGTTCACACCCGAGTCGATCACGGCGATCCACTCGGTGCCATCTTCGCTGGGATACCAGGTCGCTACCACGGGTGCGGTGCTGCGAGGGAAGGCCCGCAATCGCCGGGTGCCCTCGGCCAGGGGATCAGCAACCAGCGGCACGCCCACGACGCCGGGAGTCGCCATGTCTGCAGGTGTCTGGAATTGCGTCCGCCGGACCAGGCCATCGTTGTAGGCGTTCTTGCGAGCCAGCCCCCGAGCATAGAACGCCGGTTTTTGCAGTGGCTCCTCGCGCGGGGCCAGGGCGTCCATTTGCAACGGCTCTAGCGAAATGAAGCTGCTGTACCAGCTATCGTCTTGCAGTTCGGCCCGCTCGATCTGGCCATCGACCTCGCCTTGGCTGACAACCTGAACCTCGCCCTCCAGGTACACCGTGATCTGGTGCGACTGGTACCGGTCGGGTCGAACCCAAACTACGGCGTTTTGAGCCTTGGCCAGCAACCCGCCTTGGCGAATCTCGCAACCGCCGGTCAACAGCCACACGGCGTCGCGCTCGTGCCGCCAGTGAAATGATTGCGCTGCTCGTGCAGCAAACGGCTGATGCTTATCCGGCGGTGGAATCTGAATGTTGGGAATCGGCGGACCTGCCGCGGCTTCGGCCGCCTGGGCGGCTTCTAACGGCGCACCGGGCGGCAATGGCGGAGGTGCCATCAGCGGCGCCGCGGTCTCGGCTGCCATGGGACGCGGTGCAGGCTGGCCTTGCGGTGCCGTCCAAGGTCGAGGAGCTACCGGGGCACCGGGAAGCATAGCGGATGGCATCGGGGCCGCCGGCCGGGCCTGCCAGGCATCCTGCGGTCCTGCAGCAGGTGGAGGAACCTGGGTGCCCGCCCGCGGGGAACCTTGAACGGAGGCCGGTGGTGCTCCTTGAACCATAACCGGCGGCTGACCTTGGGCCGGTGCCGGCGATAGCCCTTGGGCCGTTACCGGCGGACCGACTTGGGCACCTGCGGGCCCCGGCACGGAAAGTCCGGCAGCAACCACGATGGCGGCAGCGGCGCACAACGCGACCCGGCGGCGCGCAAGCGCCGGGGTAGCCATGGCGGCTCGACGTTCCGTCATCGAATCGGACAGGGGTCGCATCCTTGCCGGAAAGGGCGGCGCCGCAATGGTCACGCTCCCCAGGTGGGCAGAACGCCCAACGCGCGAACGCGTCGTAAACCTCAGGAAGCCGACGGGCAACGCCGGAAAGCCGGTTGTATACGGGAAAGGTCTCGGTCCTGGCGCGCACGCCACCGAGCAAATCGGGGGCGGATTATAGGGTGGCTCCGCCATGGGTCAAGGCAAGTAGCCGCCCCGCACCCAGCAGCAGCGCTGTCAGCTACCAAAGCGGCCAGGGCCAGCAAATGGCCTCCGTTTTGGGCCAAGCCGGAACAAGCCTTGCACAACCACTGCCCGCCACTCGGGCAGGCAGCAAACGACCTGCCACGTCGTACCGTGGGCCGGTTGTTCAGCCACCAGTTGTTGTCGTGGCGACCAAGGGAGGGGGGCTTCCCCCTGCCTGCGAGCAACCTACCCCCCGACAACGATCATTCGTGTACGAAATGTCCCCAAGGGCCTATGGGTTGTCCCCCGACCCCGCCCCGAGATCCGTTTTACGGGTTCGGGGGAAGCCGCGCTGGCAGGAAAATGTCGGAAAGCTCTGTCGATTACACAATTACGCGCCGACCGTGGCGTGCGGATTTCCCAAGGACGCAATAGAAGTCAACCTGCAACCCCCTACTACGTCGGGGGTTGAGAATGAAATGGTGTCGGAGGCTTGACGGCAAATGCTTTGTATACAAAATGTCTGACTGTTGGTTTGATGTCTCTAAGGAACGACTTGTGACCGGGTTCCTCCCTATTGAGGACCAAATCCTGGTTGCGCTGCGGCGCGTGACGAGGGCGATTGACCTTCGTTCGCGTGTCCTGCTCCACGACCACGGATTGACCACCCCGCAGCTTCTCACGCTGCTGGCCGTGGCTCGGCTTCAGCCTGTCACCGCCGCCGCCGTGGCGCGCGAGGTTCACCTGGGCCAGCCGACGGTCACTGGCATTCTTTCCCGACTCGAACGCCGCGGTTGGATTCAGCGTACCCGAGGAGAACGCGACCGCCGCAGCGTCAGCATCCGCCTGACCGCCTCGGGTCAAATGGCGCTTGATCAGGCACCTTCGCTGCTGGCCCCCAAGTTTCGCGAACGCTTTCGGCAGTTGCGCGATTGGGAGCAGACTCAACTGCTATCGAGCCTGCAGCGGTTGGCTCACCTGATGGATGCCGGCCTGGCCGATGACGAGGAACTGCTCGAACCGGCCGTGCCAGCCATCTCTGGCCATTCTCATTCTGGCGCTGCTTTGGAGGGTGCCGTGGAGGCAATTGCCGCCTCTGGACCCGGCAGCGCTCATTCGCCCGAGGAGTTGGACCCGCTCCCTGGACATGCGCACAACGCCGAAAT
The DNA here is from genome assembly GCA_964511065.1 of uncultured Pirellulales bacterium. GTDB lineage: Bacteria > Planctomycetota > Planctomycetia > Pirellulales > S012-138 > CALBRZ01. The sequence continues at coordinate 8,598 of CAZEEG010000028.1, forward strand.
TACGGATGAGGCAGGATAACGATTCGACGACGGAGTCGATCGCCGGATCAAACCGGCGACCGGGACCGGAGGTTCGGTTCCCGGTGGTTTCTGCGCGGCCTCCACGTGTAGCCCCGCCGTGCCAGGTGGCGTCTTGGAATGTCGTCTGCCGCACGCACGACGGGCCCGGGCCGCCTGATTTTTTCGCAGGAGGATGAGCATGTTGTTTCCCCTTCACCCCGATGCCCAGGCACGCCTGGCCATGCTCCCCAACGTGGCCGAGCCCGAAGCCGATGATGTTTCATCGGACCCTGACCCATCGGGATGTCGCGAAGAGCTGGCATCGCCAGCGTCGTCGGGAACCTCGGCTGCCCCGGGCAATCCCCGGTAAGCCCCTTACCCCACCAACTGAACTCGACGACGGCCTCTCGACTTTCCCAGGCCGCTGGCTCCACTGCTGTAAACCATCGGCCAAGATTGGCCGCGCACGCGGCAGCACCAGCACCGCGTGCAGGCGCTTGCAAGCAGTCTGGCTAGGTACAGCACCGCCGGTCCGGGAGGCCCCGCTGGCTCAACGCCATACTCATTGATTGAAGGAGTACAACCATGGGACCCAAACGCAGCAAACGCATCATGATGATTTCCACCCACGGTTACGTGGCGGCCGAACCCCAGTTCGGCAAGCCCGACACCGGGGGCCAGGTGGTCTACGTGCTCGAGCTGTCCAAGTGCCTGGCCCGGATGGGATACCGGGTGGACATTCTCACCCGGCGGTTTGAAGACCAGCCGACAACCGAGCAGGTAGCCGAGCGAGTCCGCGTGCTGCGGTTCCCTTGTGGTGGAAAGGACTTCATCCCCAAGGAAACGTTGTGCGACGCCATCCCCGAATGGGTCGAAAACGTCTCCCGCTTCATCCGCAGCAAGAAGGTCAAGTACAGTTTCATCAACAGCCACTACTGGGATGCCGGGCTGGCAGGGCAAGCATTGGCCAACCGTTTCAGCATCCCGCATCTTCACACGCCGCACTCCATCGGCTCGTGGAAGCGCGACAACATGGACGGCGACGCCGAGCGCAACGAGCGGGTCTACAACTTCAAGCGTCGCATCCGCGAGGAAAAGGTTGTCTATGACGAGTGCGACCAATTGATCGCCACCACGCCCAAGCAGCGCGAGATCGTGTTGGCCAGCGAGTACGACGTGCCGGAGGAAAAGGTCCACGTGATCCCGCCCGGCTACGACGACCAGCGGTTCTTCCCCGTCTCGCTGGCTAGCCGCCAGGCGATCAAGCAGGAACTGGACCTGGAAGGCCCCATCGTAATGGCCATCGGTCGTATGGCACATAACAAGGGCTACGACCTGTTGATCCGTTCCATGCCGCCGGTGTTCCAGCGCGTGCCCGAGGCCCGGTTGCTGCTGGCTGTGGGCAGCAGCGAGCCGAGCGAGCGCGAGATCGAACAGGTGGAAGAATTGCGGCAGTTGGCCCGCGAGCTGGGCATTCAAGACCGGGTCTTGTTCCGCGACTATATCCCCGATGAATGGCTCGCCGACTACTATCGGGCCGCCGATGTCTTTGCGCTCAGCAGCCGTTACGAACCGTTTGGCATGACGGCCGTGGAAGCCATGGCTTGCGGTACGCCGACGGTTGTGACCACCGAGGGTGGACTGTGGGAGCAGGTCGCTTGGGGATCGGAAGCCCTGTATGCCAACCCGTTCGATCCTGAGGCGTTCGGGCACGCCATTTCCAACGTGCTGATGTATCCGGAAGTTTCCGGGCGGCTGTCGCGGTTTGGTTCGCAGAAGGCTCGGGCCCGGTTCACCTGGACCGGCATCGCCCAGCAACTGCTGAACTTGATCGAATCGGGCGACGAGTCGGCCCAGCGGCGGTATGAACCGGGCCGCGCCGCCGAGGCCCAAGCGGCCCCGGCTATGGCAACCGCCCAGACGCCGCATAGCGACGAAGCCGACGAAGCCGCTGAAGAACCCTTGGGAGCGGGTCCGTGGATCGCCGAAAACTCGTTGTAAGCGACGTCGACGGCACCTTATTGGGCGACGACGCGGCGCTGGCCGAATTCCGTCAATGGTATGACCAGCGCCGCGAGTCGCTGACTCTCGTATACAGTTCCGGGCGGTTCTATCACTCGGTGCTTCAATCCATTCGTCAGACGTTACTGCCCGAGCCTGCCGCCATCATTGGCGGCGTAGGCACCGACGTGCATCTTTACGACCACGATGCCCCGCTCGGCGAATGGCACGGCACCTTTCAAGGCTGGAATCCCCAAGGCGTGAGGGCCGTACTGGCCGCATTTTCTGAGCTTCAGCCGCAGCCTGCCCATTTGCAGTCGAATTACAAGCTGAGCTATTACGGCCATGATCTCGACTCCGCATTCATTGAACACTTGCACGCCGAGCTGGAACGCCGCGGCTATCTGGCGAACATTGTCTATAGCTCGCAGCGCGACCTCGACGTGCTGCCTCGCGGAACCAACAAAGGAACGGCCGCCGCGTTCATCGCCCAATACCTTGATTTCCGGCAGGAAGACATGATCGTGTGCGGTGATTCGGGCAACGACCTGGCAATGTTCGAACAGCCATTGGTGCGCGGCGTGGTGGTGGCCAACGCTCACGCCGAACTCAAGATGCTACGTTCGCCGCGGATCTACCACGCGGCGAGGCCATTTGCAGGTGGCGTCCTGGAAGGATTGCAACACTGGTGCCAGATGTAGGCCCTGTGTTTGCAACCCCGGCAATCGCATTCCACACCCGTGCCCCAACGCCGCGCAGGGGGAGTGGTAGCCGGCCCCCTGATGGCGGGCAAACGGGCGGGCTGCGCCTATGCGCTCATGCCTCCCGGATGCGGAGCGAGATCGGCATTCCCGCCACTTGGATTGCCACCGCTATGGCGGCCGGGCCGCGGAATGAACATGGGAACGCGGCGGCGGTATTCTTCATATTGGCGGCCATAGGCTTCGACCAGGTCTTTCTCCTCGATCATCGCCGCCAACAACATATAAACGGTGAGTGAACCCGCAAAGCATACATGCCCTAATGTCATGGTTGGTGCTGCCCAAAAGGCCAGGGCCCAACCCACGTAGAGCGGGTGACGGATGCGGCTGTACAGGTACGGCGTGCGGAACGGCAACTGCCGATAGGGTTGCCCGCGGAAATGCAGCCACACCTGGCGCACACCAAACAGGTCGAAGTGATGGATCATCAAGCTGACCACCGGCACCATCAGCCAACCGGCGGTGAACAGCGACCACATCGCGGCCCGGCCCACCGGTGAAGTCACGTTCCAGATGGTTCCCGCCATCGGCCGCCACTGCCAAATCAGCAGGGCCGTCACGGCACACGAAATCGCGACATACGTGCTGCGTTCGATCGGCCGGGGAACGATTCGTGTCCAAACCCGTTTGAAGGCCGGGCGAGCCATCACGGAATGCTGCAATCCAAACAGCAGGACCAATCCCAGGTTCACTGCCGCGGCGACCGCGGGCGGGTCGGTAACGGGGCCATCGATGGAATGGTCCCAAAATCCGCCTACAAACCCCGCCAGCCAGGCATACGTGGCCAGGAACAACAGGTAGCTCATCACTCCATAGGCGAAAAACAGGTGGCGCTGCATCGGCGGAATCTCCCAGAGTTGGAACGCCTCGGCCGCGCGCATGCGGCCGTACAACGCGGCGTTCTACCACCAGGGCGCAAACGTGCCACACATGTTACACGCCGGCCGGAATAGGCACCGAAAAATGGCAATCGCGCGTGCCAAAACTCGGCAATCCCGTCGCAGCTTGCCGCGCGCCCAAACGCTACCGTTGGTCCATGGAACGGCACGAGCCAATGATCCCCCGCCCGGAACTTGATGGACACAATCTCACTTGCCCGACAGAGCCAACCTCACGCGCCTAAAGGGGCCAAAAGGAACAAACTCCGAGAACCGCATATTGTGAGAGAAATACGAATTTAGTTGCATTTCGTCGGCAGAGTGTTAACGATCTATGGGTTCCCCTCAATAACTCCGTGTCACATCGCCGGGGCCGGAATCGCACTGGGCCTGATGGTTTCACCTCTCTGATCGTTGTTGCTTAGGCCGCAACTTGCACGGTTCCGCGGGGCAGATGGGCCGGCCACGGGGAGCGCTCACATCGCGACTCCGTTGCGGTGGACCACCTCCACCGCATTCGAACATTCTTCGGTTGCAAAGGTGGCCAAATATGTGGGGGCAAAATCCATCCTTGCGCTTACCCGATCATTGGTGGATTACGTGCGAAAGCAGTGCGGTTGAAGACTTCCTGCCAACGGTCAAGAAGCTACCAGCCCAACTTCGGGCCATCGGCTATGCGCTGCTGGGGCGTGACGAACGGGGCGAGCACGACCGGTATGGCCGGTCTGCCGCGCGCGGCGCGGTGATCCAACAGGCCAGGGCATTCGACCGCCTGGCTGCCAGCCGGCGAACACGGCTCCTGACCGCCCTGGTGCCCGGCCTGGCCGAGTCCATGGAGTCCGCCTGGCAATCGATGCGGCATCTCCCGCTGCCCGTTGAAGTGTGCGATGCCCCGTTCCACGTAGCGCCTGGCGACGATCCATCGCCAGAACCGGCGGCCGGTGGTTCGGCCACGTGGTCCTGGTCGCTGGGGTTTCGTTGGCACTGGCTGGTGCAGATGATCGAGTTGGCGGCCCCGCTGAACGTTAGAACGCTTTCGCCTGCGTGGTTGGCCGCTTCCGCTCCCCAATTGAACCGCTCGTTCGATCAGCCACTTGCCCTGCTGCTGGCGGCGACGATCGACGGCGGCACCCCCTGCGGCGAAGAGGTCTTCGATATCCTGTGCCAATCCGTCGGCCGCGATACCGAATCAGCAAACGTTCCTCCGCACGCCGTGCAAGCGTTGCTGTGCGCTTCGCGGCCCGAGGGCTGGGACCATGTGCGGCAGTTAATGGTGGCCGACTCGCGGCCCGAGGACTTGCGGCAAACCATCCTGAGAGCGATGCGCCTGGCGCACCCTGAAGCGTTCTGCCAGATGTTGGAAGCGATCGGCCAGCAGGGCCTGGTGCGGTTCAGCACGGTGGTTCGAGCCTTGGATCATTGGCTGGGGCTGGCCTGGGCCGTTCCCGGCAGTGAAGACCTGCACAGCGCGGTGCTGGAGGTCGTGTCGTTCCTGCGAAACCCCGGCCGTGCGCTAGAGGCCCTGGGCGACGGCAGCGGCCCGCCCGACCAACGCGCCCAGCGCGCATACCTGGCGCTTTGGGCGTTGGCCTATGCCGATGCGGCTCATTCCATCGCGCAAGCGGAATTGCTGCTGGAAGCAGACGAGGTGGAGTTGCGGTATGTGGCGGCATGGCACCTGGCCCGCTTGCCGCTGCCGGCGGCCTTGGCTGCCCGCCGCCGTACCCTGGAAGATCCGGACCTGCGCGTGGCGCTGTGTGGCGTGCGGGGAGCCTTGCCTGAGGGGCACCCCGGCCCGGTTTGCCTCTCCGATCCTGCCGCGTTTGAACCGCTGGAGCGGCTGGTGCTGCGGATGCCTGTCAGCCCCGTGGCCTTCAAAGCCATTGTCTGGCCGTGGACGGCCTGGGTCGCACGCCAAGATGGGGTCGCCAGACAGTTGATCGCAACGCTCGGTTCGCGTTCGCCGCATCATTTGATCCCGCACTTGGAAGCATTCGACGCCGCCGGCCGCCGCCTCGTCGTCGAGCGACTTGCAGCTCACAACTGCTGCGATGACGAAACGCGCTGGACGCTGCTGCGCCTGACGGCCGACCCCGAGCCTGAGGTCTACCAGGCGGCGCTCTCGGCGCTTAGCCGCGTGGGCATCGTGCCCGAGGATGCTCCGAGATTGGAAGGGGTCGCCCGCTGGCTGCCCGAGGACTTGCAGCCCGTGATGGCGCAACTGCTGCTCTCGCTGGAGGACGAAGCGGCCATGGATAGCGCCGTCAGGCTGCTTCATGCGCGCAACCGCGACCAGCGGTACCTGGGGCTGTCCATGCTGCGCCAATTGGCACAAGCAGACCGCCATCGAGCAGGATGTATCGAGCTAGCCAAGAAGTGGCTGGCCGGGCGGCGCCGCCTGTTGCCGCGCGAGCAGGAAGCTATCGACGTCATCATCGCTTCGGGCGATTCGGCCTACACGCTGGATAATGCCCTGGGTTTGATGAACCCGGCGGGCCGCAGTCGCGGCGTACCGCCACGCGAGCACGAACTTCAGCTTGCGACGCCCGCCGTACCCCGTTTGCTCAAGTCGCTCGACCGGCTGGTTCACAAGTATCGGCAAGAACCAATCCCCTGCGACGATTGGCGCGGCACCGCGCAAACCGTGTCGCTGGAAGATGCCGGTTGGCGGTTTCCTGCGCCCCACTTCGGACGCCCGGCCGATTCGCAGCGCCAACATCTGCCGCTCCTGCCGCACTGGGAACAGTGGTACGCCGAGCGCAGCGCCGAGTTGTGCGATGCCGACGGGCTTGAACTGGTTCGGGCAGCGCTCTACCTGAAGCTGACCGATCCCGGCACGGCCACGGCAGTTCACGCCTGGAGCAGCGACTTGCCGCAGCGTCACAACGTGCTGCGGCACTTGCTGCCCGGCGAGAACCGCGTGGACCTCAAGTATGGGGAGGTGGTGCAAACCGTCGTCGATTGGCTGATTCTGCTGCATCCGCCGGCAGGAGCCTTGGAATACCTGCTCGCAGGCTTGGAGACCGTCGCCGCCCGATTGTGGCAAGCCGCCCCGTTGCGGCCAGCGGCCGAACACGCGGCAGGCGAACTGGACGGTGTGGACTGGCGCGAGTCGGAGCTGGTGGCTGCCTGGTCGGCAGCCATTGAGGAGCTGACCGATCTGCCCTTGTTGCCGCTGGACGACGACTTCGTGGCCCGGTACTGGCGGCTGCTGCGCTGGATGGATGAACCGGCGCCCGGCGTGCCGCGGATGCGGCCGACCTTTGACTGGGTCGCCACGGCCTACCTGGCCGGTCATGCCACGCTGGACGACGTGGCCGATCACCTGCTGGGCCCGCGTGCGCTTCATCAGGCTTCGCTGGGCGGGAATTTCGAGTCGCTTTCCGAGATCACCGCGCTCCAGCCGCCGCCAGAGTTGGCGGCCATTCTCCTGCGTCCCGAGATTCGCTCCTGGCTCAACCGCTGCACGGCACAGCTTGTCCAGGCGGAACTGTCCGGCGTACCGGCACCTGAAATCCGGCAGGCGGTACAGTCCGTGACCGCCTTCCGTGGCGTGCAATCGTTGCGGCAGATGCTGGCCGCCCTGGGCGAGCAGGGGGGCGCCACGCCAGAGGCCCCGGAAAGTGAACTTCAGCCGGCGCGGATCAGGGCGATCATCGCGCGAACGTTTCCTGCCGATGATGAAACGCCGCTGCAATGCGCCAAGCACCTGCGCGAGGGCCTGAACCTGGGCGAGTTTGACCAGCAGCGACTGCTCCAATTGCCGCTGGTGGCGCCGCAATGGCTGGAAGCCGCAGCGGCCGCGATCGCCTGGCCCGGCTTGACCGACGCCTTCTATTGGCTGCTGGCCCACCGCGGATACCTCTGGGGCACGGAACCAGCCTCCCCAACCGGCCGGGCCGAGGCCGAGGCAGCATCGCCCGGCAGCTACGCAGTGGGCAACTTTGCAGTGGGCACGGCGCCGTTGCCACAGTTATCGCCCTGGGAACGAGCCATCCGGCAGCGGACGGCCATCGCCGCGCGCCACCGGGCCGAGGGCCAGTTGGACATCGCCTGGTTGCGCCGCATCCGCCAGCAGCTTTCGCCTCAACAATGGAACGTACTCCTGGCCGCCGCGCAAGCCAGCGCCTCGCCGAGCCAGGCCCAGCGGGCCAAGTTCATCTTTGCGGTCCTCGACGGGGCCGCCTCAAAGAAATTGCTCACCGAAGGGATCGACCGAAACCACGTTCAAGAAAACGTAAGGCTGCTGGGGCTGCTGCCGCTGAACGGCGAACCTTCCCACGAAGCCTTGGCCGCCAGGTACCGCGCCATGCAGCGCTACCGCGCCCACCTGAGCAGCCTGGATCCGCTGGCGCGGTGCGAAGCGTCGGGCGCCTTGGCCACCGGTCTCCGCAACCTGGCGGCAACGGCCGGCTTTCCCGATGACTTGTTGCTGCGCCTGGCACTCGAAGCCCCGTCGCTGGCCGAGCTTCAAGGCGAGGGAGTGTGCATCCAACATCAGGATCTCACGTTGAAACTGAGCGTCGATGCACAAGGGAATCCGCAGTTCGACATTCGCCAGGCGGGCAACGTCCTCAAGGCGGTGCCTGCGGCGTTGAAGCGTCTTCCCCAGATCGTGGCCTTCCGGGAAAGGGCCGTGCGGCTGAGGCGCGATACCTCGGCCATCGCTGCCGCGCTCGAAGCGGCGATGTGCCGCGGCGATACGTTTACCGCTCGGCATCTCGAACCCTGGTCGCTGCATCCCACGCTTTGGCCGCGACTGGCACAACTTGTCCTGGCCAGCAGCGATCACTTGGGGTATCCCACCTCGAACCTGACATTGCGGGATTGCGCAGGACGCGAATGGCCGCTCAAGCCCAACGATCGTTTGCGAATCGCCCACCCGGCCGACCTCGTACGATCCAACAACCACCAGCAGTGGCAGCAGGAATGCCAGCAGACTGGCCGGCAGCAACCGCTGCGGCAAGTGATGCGCGAGCTTTACGAACCGACGGCCCAAGAAGAACAGGGCGATTCCAACCGGTTCGCGGGCCGAAGGGTTCGCGCGGCTGCGGCGCTTGAAGCCTGCGGCCGCCTGGGCTGGATGCTGGACGAACACGGCCACCTGATGCGATCCTTCCCGGCCGATGGCGTGACCGCAACGCTCAGCATTACCGACGCACAGAGCGCATCGGCGCAGAACACAGGGATGCAGGGCCAAGCGGCGCAGAACGACGTGTGCGAGCTACAAACGCTGTCGTTTCATGCTCCCTGCGGCGAGAAGTTCCCCTGTGGCCACGTACCGCTCCGGGTGTTCAGCGAAGTGGTGCGCGAGCTTGAACGGATGGTGTCGGCAGCTTCGGCTGGCCTCTCGCAATTGCCGGAGGAAGCCGCTAGCAACGGCGAACCATCTTCCGGAAAGCGGCGAGCCGCCACAGCCCGCGGCACCACCACGGGGCCCTTAGCCAAGGCGTATCGCTGAGCAGCGCAGGCGGCGCGTACTTGGGGCCGTTTCGGTGCGAGCCATGGTGGGGGGAGGGAATGCATCCGCCCATCCTGGTGGGTGCTGTTTTGCAATGCGGCCCGGCATGGGATAATCTCAAACCACGTCCAAAGCGGGGGTACCCGGCACCGCAACCGCCGTTGCCGGGTTGCCGATCGCACGCGGCAAACCGGCCCTGCCGCCGGTGCCTTGGATCGCGCCGCGGGGGCTGGGGGGGTAAGTGATGGTTTTCCAACTGCATTCAGGAGATAGACCCTTGGCACACGAAAATACCCGAGCAGGCTTGTCGCGCCGCGAGTTGTTGAAGTCGTCTGGGAAAGTGGCCGCCGCCGCGGCTTTGGCCGGCGCGGTGGTGCCTCGCGTGCATGCCGCGGAGGACAACGCCATCCGGGTTGCGCTGATTGGTTGCGGTGGCCGGGGGACGGGCGCCGCGGCAAACGCCCTGAGCACCACCAGCGGCCCGATCAAGCTGGTCGCAATGGCCGACGTTTTCGACAACCGGCTCAACAGCAGCTACCAGCAGCTTTCCAAGCGTTTCGAGAAGCAGGTTGATGTCCCCCAGGAACGGCAGTTCATCGGGTTCGACGGCTACCGCAAGGCCATGGATTGCCTCAGGCCGGGCGATGTCGCCATCATGACCACGCCGCCGGCCTTCCGCTGGGTGCATTTCGATTACGCTATCGACCACGGCATCAACGTCTTTATGGAAAAGCCGGTCACCGTCGATGGACCCAGCAGCCGCAAGATGCTCGAGTTGGGCAAGAAGGCGGAAAAGAAGAACCTCAAGGTGGGCGTGGGCCTGATGTGCCGCCACTGCGATGCGCGCAAAGAACTGTTCAACCGCATCCAGGATGGCCAGATCGGCGACCTGGTGCTGTTGCGGGCCTACCGGATGGCAGGGCCCACGGGCCACGCCTTCGCGGGTCGCCGCCCTGGCAACATGAGCGAGTTGCTGTACCAGGTTCGCGAGTTCCACGCCTTCTTGTGGGCCAGCGGCGGGGCCTACAGCGACTTCTTGATTCATAACATCGACGAATGCTGCTGGATGAAGAATGCCTGGCCAGTGGAAGCCAAGAGCAGCGGCGGACGCCACTACCGTGGCGACTACGTCGACCAGAACTTCGACAGCTACTCCACCGAGTTCACCTTCGCCGACGGCAGCAAGCTGTACCTGGAAGGCCGCTGCATCCCGGGCTGCCACAACGAGTTCGCCAGCTACGCCCACGGCAGCAAAGGCTCGGCTGTGATCAGTACGGCCGGCCACACGCCTGCCCGAAGCCGCATCTTCAAGGGCCAGAAGTTCGCCGATAGCGAGGTGGCTTGGGCCTACCCGCAACCGGAACGCAACCCGTACCAGTTGGAATGGGATTACCTGATCTCCGCGATCCGCGAAGACAAACCGCACAACGAGGTCGAGCGGGGCGTGGAGGCCAGCCTGGTAACCGCGATGGGCCGGATGGCGGCCCACACCGGCCGCGTGGTCACGCGCGACCAGATGCTCAATTGCGAGCACGAATTCGCGCCGATGGTGGCGGAGCTGACGATGGATTCCGACGCACCGCTACAGGCCGAAGCCAACGGGCTGTACCCGGTTCCCCAGCCCGGCTTGAAGAAGTTTGAATTCTAGTGGTCACCACCGGAGGAGGGGCAGCCACTGCAACTCATAGCCACCTGGGCGTAATCCCGCACGATGTACGCCCAGGTGGCCTCATCATGCGCTGATGATACCATGCGCTGATGATATCGCGCGCTGATGAAGTGGTGAGCAGCACGGTGCCGATTACGCCCGGGCTGCCGGCTTTCCGTCCACGGGCCTGGGACTGTAGTTGCGCCGGATGACCGTCATCAACTGATCCCAATCGAACGGTTTGGACAGGTAGTCGTCGCAGCCGACCTCGAGGCATTTTTCGCGGTCGCCTTTCATGGCGCCGGCGGTCAGGGCGATGATGGGGATGGTATTTCCGGCGCTGCGCAACTGCCGGGTGGCATCAAAGCCGTTGAGGACCGGCATCTGCATGTCCATCAACACCAGGTCGTAGGGTTCGCCCGCGTCCTCGGCCCGCCGCAACTCGTCCAGGGCTTCCTGCCCGTTACTCACCACGTGGACCAGCGCCACGGTGTCTTGCAGCATGCGCTGGATCATATACTGGATGCCGCGGGTATCCTCGGCCACCAGCAGTCGGCAATCGCCCAGTTCCAGAGCCACGGAAGTTTCCGTGGTTTCCACCTGCTGGCTGGCGATCTCATCGGCGGATGCAAACTGCAACTGGTCGGCTGGTCCCAGCGGCAATTGCACGGTAAAGGTGCTTCCTTCTCCGCGGCAGCTTTGCACCAGGATTTGGCCGCCGAGCATGTTGACCAGCTTTTGGCAGATGGTGAGCCCCAGCCCGGTGCCGCCCACTTTTCGCGTGAGTACTTCGTGCTGCTGGGAGAAGGCTTCGAAGATGGCGTCCAACTTGTCCGGCGCGATGCCGATCCCGGTGTCGCGAACCGTGAGATGGAGCCAGGCTTCGCCGTCTTGCGTTTCGCAGCGCGTGGCGATGTGGACGCTGCCCACCTCCGTAAACTTGATAGCGTTGCTCACCAGGTTGAGCAGAATCTGCCGTACCCGCAGTGCATCGCAGCGGACAGTGGTCGGCATGGGGGTGTCGAAGGAATCGCTGAGCGTCAGCCCGCGCTCCTGGGCCATGGGTTCCATCAGCGAACGGACTTCGTTCACCACGGATACCACCGAACAGGGTTCGTGGTGGATTTCCAGCCTGCCGGCTTCGATCTTGGACAGATCGAGCACATCGTTCAGGATTCCCAGCAGCAACCGGCCCTGGCTGCGGATCATGTGGACCAGTTCCAGGGAACCGTCGTCCTCGAGTTGGCCAAACAGCGTATCGGCACAACCCAAGATGGCCGTGAGCGGAGTCCGGATTTCGTGGCTCATGTTGGCCAGGAACTCGCTCTTGGCCCGGTTGGCATGTTCAGCCTGCTGCTCGGCACTGCGGAGTTGCTGTTCGTGCCGTACCCGATTGGTTACATCGCTTTGAATGCCCACAAAGTGGGTGATCTTCCGGTCGCTGTCTTCCACCGGAGCAATGTGCAGTTCGCTCCAGAACGGCGTGCCATCCTTGCGGTAGTTCAGCAGCACAATCTCGCAATCGGTGCCCTCGGATAGCGCGCGCTGGAGCGTGGCCACCGCTTCGGCGTCGGTATCCGGGCCGTGCAAGAAGCAGCAGTGGCGGTTGGTGACTTCTTCCGCCGTGTAACCGGTGAGCTGCTCGAAAGCCGGGTTGACGTAGATGATGGGATGCTCGGGCAACCGGGCGTCGATGATGAAGATCCCATTGGTTGCCGACTCGATGGCCCGCGTGCGCAGCCGCAGGTCCTCCTCCACTTGCCGCCGCTCGGTAACGTCGTAGTTGACGCCCACGATCCGCACTGGTTGATCGCCGTCGCGAATCACGCGGCCCTGGCCGGCCAGCCAGCGGATGCTGCCATCGCTGGCGAGGATGCGGAACTCGCAGTGGTACTCCTCCACGCCGTCGAACGCGCGCTGCAAGGCGGCCTGCACCGCTTGAATGTCATCGGGATGAATCCGCGAGAGGAAAGCCTCGGCCGGGGCAAAGCCATTGTCGGTTTCGATCCCGCAGAGCTCGATTTCGTTCTCGTCGTAATGGGTGAGACCGGTGGTGATGTCCCAGTCCCAGGTGCCCATCCCGCCCGCCTGGAGGGCCAGCCGCAACCGTTCTTCGCTCTCGATGAGCCAGGCGGAAATCCGATCGCGCTCCTCGCTCTCGCGGAGTTGCTGCTTGGCAAGCAGCTTGAGTTCCCGCGTGCGGGCGCGGACCTCGTCTTCCAATTGGGCAGGGCTGCGGAAGGCCAGTACCTTGGGCACGATGGGAATCAACGCCAGGGCGGCAGCCCAGGAAGCAATGGCCGTGAGGAACTTAAGCAGCCCCGACACCCGGTAGATCGGCCACCAGAACGTCAATGCGAGCACCAGGTGCAGCAGCCCGCAGGCCGCGACGACGCCGGTAAATAGCCACAACACGCGAGGGAAAGGCGCATCGCGTCGACGCCGGGCGATGTAAGCCAGCACCGCCGCAATGATAATGAAGGCAGCACAGGTCAGCAGGTCGGAGGCGATGTGAAGCCAGCCCCAAGCAGGCGCCTGCTGCCATGCAGTCCCGCTGCTCCAAAGTTCGGCATAGCCTGCCGTGTCGAACAGTTCCATCGTCCTAGGGCCTCAGTGACAGCCGCGCACATCCTACCGGCGGCGCAGCATCGCGAAATGCTGCACGATAGGGCAACGGCGGCTTGTCTACGGAACTCGCGATCAGACTCGGAGAGCCGCGGCGAGGCGGAAAACGCAACCGCCTCCACCGAGCGTTCCGCGCAACCCTCCGAAGCATCCAGGGACTTCGGCCACACGTACTAGGCTACAACAGATAAGCTACGGCGAAAAGGCGCCAACCACGCTGGCAGATCACCCCCCGCAACACGCGCGCTGTTCCTTGAAGCACACGCTCCCCCGCCCGCACCCGTCCGTCACACGCCCCTTCGAGGCAAAAGCCACTTGGATGGGTGTTACGTTTTGCGGGGACCGCCAACAACGGCAAACGCGGTTCGCACACTGAGGGTGGGACGGTGGAACCGGCCAAGCGGACCTTACTGCGATGAGGCCTGGGCCGAGGCGGCGGCCTCAATCTTGCGCTGCAACTCGGTCTGAGCCTGGGCCAACCTGGCGGCCCAATCCTGGTTCTGCTTTTCAAGCGCTTCGATCTGGCGCTGGACGGCGGCCACCTGCTCGGTCAACTCATCGAGGTGAGCGGCCACGTTCTGCTGTTCCTCGGAAAGCAGTTCGTGCTCCGCTTCCAGTCCCTGCTGAAACTGCGCCAGCTTGACGTTGTATGCCTCGGCCAAGGCCACCGCCGCGAGCGTGGCGTCGCGATCGGCCAGCGTGGCCCGGATGCGGTCGTCGAGGGTGGGCGATTCGCGATAGAAACTGATAAACGCCTGCACGTAGTCGCGCAGCGGCCGATGGTACTTGCGCTCCAACTCGTCGGCCAGGCCCATCGCCTTCAACTCGTCGGCCACGTCGGCCGTGACCCAGGCTTCCTGGTCCCTGACCACCAGGCGCGTCACGTCGGCTTGGATCGGCGTGTTCTGCTGGTTGGTGTAGTCGACAATATGCATCTGGGCCAGCGCCTGCCGGTCCACCGTGGGATCGCCAAAATCCTTGGTGAACCGCACCCGTACGAGCACGTTGGACTTGTCCGCGTCGTCCGGCGGTGCGTTGCCGTGTTGCAGGTATTGTTGGACCCGGCGGCGGTAAATCTCGCCCACTCGCTGCTGGTCCCCAGCGGTCATCACGCCCGGAAACGGCTGCGGGAACAGGTCTGAAATCTCCTGCTCGGTCCGCTCGGCGAAGCGGGCATGCGAATCGTCGGGCATCACCTCGTACAGCAGCCAGGCTTCGGAGTTGCGGCTCACCCGCTGCATGTCCCGCACCATGAACGCCAACTGGCCCAACTCGAAGTCGAGCGTGGCCTTGGCTTCGGGCGAGATCTGGTCGTTGTTGGCCAGGCTGTCGCGCAATTGCAGAACCTCGGTGCCGATGGTGTTGAGATTGCCGCCGTTGAGAGCACCTTGCAGCGCCCCGGTATCCAGCCCCGTCAACCGCTGGGCCTGGGCCTTGAGATCATCGAGGGTGAACTTGTGCGTCCATTCCAGGTCGACATTGGCCTGACCGCCGGCATCGAGCGGAGCCGAGGCCGTGACCTTGAACTCGCCAATGTAATAGCGATTGCCAAGCGGCAGTGCATCGGCGCCCTCGAACACCTGCACGACGGTGCCCACGGCAAGCTCGGGCGGATCGGGCTGCCCGGTGCGAACCTTCACCACGCCGGTGTTGGGGTCGTAGCTGACGGCGCGGCAATCGCTCCAGACGCGGCCGCGGCGATAGTAGAGAATCGCCTGCTGGGCTTTGAGATCGTTGATGCTGGGCTCGTCGTCGGCGCCGTCGCGGATGCGCACGATATTCTGTTCGACGTTTTCGATCTGCGCGACATGGGCGTTATAGGCGCTGCGATAGGCGTTCCAGGTCCTGACCGTGCGCGCCGCTGCCCACAGGAAACCCAGCGAGGCCAAAAAGACCATCGCCAACAGAACCTTGCTCAACGTGCTCATCCCGCCTCCTTAGGCGTATGCGGCTGAGTGCCGTTTGAGAGTGGATTTCATCGCGGCTGCGGTTCCGGTGGCTAGCATGGACCGGGCTCTAGCAGCAGTCGAGGCATCAAATATGCTATCCCGCCCGGCGCCTCATCCTGTTCCAATTAACGAAGCTGCGCAGCAGGGGGCACTTTAGAACGTCCAACAATAAATCTAACCAACAACCATATCGCATGTGCGGCCAATAGCGTGCGATTCACCAGAGAATCGGGGAGTTCGATCCCCGCCTGTAACGGCGTCTCCGGACCTGGATGCACTCAATCGGCCGAATCGTCAGGACTCGCCCTGCCCGCAAAACCGACTTGATCGGGCGGGGCATTCCATACTGACAGGAACCATCGACAAGCAGAGCCGCCAACAACCGTGGCCGGCGCCGGCGCATGGCCGCCGCGGGCCATCATCGCTCGTCAAAAGCGCGATCCGTGCGGACGAATGTCCTCTCCAACGGCTTACTTCATTCGATCATAGGCAGGGGTTAGAGGGGTGTCAAGAAATTACGACTGGGCGGACGTTCATCCCAAACCACCATCTCGTTTGGACTTCCGCGCAGCGACCTCCCCTCGCCGGCACACTTCGCGCAACCGGCAAAATCCCTCAAGCCTGCCCCATCTAACAGCCGAAGTAACCAGCACACCCGGCCTCGGCCCCGAGGCTCGTGGCCGTTGCGCCCTCGCTGGGGGGCTACCGCCACCTGCTTGGAGGCACCCGAGCCTGGGCAAAACAGAAACGCGTGGCAATCAGCAACCATTTCCATTTCGCGGTAGATGGTATCTCCGACCGAGTGCAGCCAAGGGGGGCGCAGTCGCGGACGCACGCAACAAGTTATGGCCTTCCATGCATTTGCGACCCAAGACTTCGACCTGGACCACCCCCGGGTTCGCCGGGCACGATTCCGGCCGCACCGCCGGTGTCTCGTCGTTGTGGATGCTGCTACCGCTATCGCTGCTGGCTGCGGTAGGCTGTTCCCGCAGTCATTACAGCATCCAGGCCGACCGCGACGCCTATGCCCTGATCGACGCGGCCAACCACGACCCGCGTTGGGCCTTGCCCGACTTTAGCGTTTATCCTGACCAACGCTCCCGATTTGCCAGCGAGTGGCCCGTCGACTGGCCGGCCATGCCGCCGGACGATCCCACCGCCCACAAGTACATGCAGTGGGTGGACCACAAGAAGGCGTTCGCCTGGGACAAGAAATTTGACCACACGCCGCACGTGGAGAACCCATACTGGACCAAGTTCCTTCCGCTCGATGAGAACGGCTGCCTGGTCCTGCAGCGGGAGCAAGACGCCGTACAGGCGGCCCTGCTGAACAATCGGGAATATCAGGAACAGTTGGAAGAACTGTACCTGTCGGCCCTGGACGTTTCCTTCGAGCGGTTCCGGTTCGACGCCCAGTTCTTTGGCGGCAACTCCGTCTTTTACACGGCCGAGGGCCGGGTGCGCTCTGGCCGCGAGCCGGGCTCCTCGCAGTTGGATGTCGACACCTTCCTGCGCATGGAAAAAATGTTTGCCACGGGCGGGCAACTGGCCGTGGGCTTCGCCAACAGCATGTTGTGGGAGTATGCGGGCTCCAACATGCATACGCCCACCACGATACTCGATTTTGCATTCGTGCAGCCGCTACTGCGGGCTGGAAACCGAGCTCAAGTGCTTGAGCGGCTTACCCTCAGCGAACGGTTGCTGCTGAACAACGTGCGGTCGATGGAATTGTTCCGCCGCGGTTTCTACGTGGAAGTCGTCACCGGCCGGAACAACACCTTCGGTCCCAATCGTCGCGGCGGCTTGTTTGGCGGGGCGGGGTTGGAAGGCTTCAGCGGCGTGGGCGGCGGCTTTGGCCGCGTAGGCGGTATCGGCGGGCCGGGCGGCGGCGGTGGATTTGCCGGCGGGGCAGGTGCGGCCTCGGCCGGCGGATACCTGGGGCTGCTTCAAACGCAGCGCGAAATCGCCAACCAGCAAGACAACGTCGATCAACTGTGCGGCAGCCTCCGGCTGATGGAAGAATTTTTCGCCGCAGGGCGGATCGACCGTTTGCAACTGCAACTCACGCGGCAGTCGCTCTATAACGCCGAAAGCCGGCTCAAGAGTGCCGAGGCCGCCTACCAGGCAACGCTCGATCAATTCAAAATCGACCTGGGCTTGCCGCCCACGCTGTGCATCCGGCCCGACGACGATCTGTTGGATAAGTTTGAATTGATCCGGCCGGAACTGCTCGACCTGCGCAACCGGGCCTTGTTGCTGCGCGCCCGCATGGCGGTCGGGCCGCCGCGGGCGCTGCCGCCGATCAATCCCGACCTGGCCGACTCGCCCGAGGATTTCCCATTGCCAGGGCAGGCACCCGGCGGGCCGATGCTCGGTGGCGAGGGCGCGGAGGAATTGCCTTCGCCGTTGGCCGAGCGGCAAGAGGAGGCGACCGATCCGTTCTCGGCGCCGCAACCGGATCTGGACCGCCGAGCCCAGGACATTCGCCGCCGCGCCAGCGAGTTGACCCGATTGATTGAAGAAGCCGAACTGGCCGTCAAGCTGCTCGATCGGGCCCGCTTCCTCGATATCTCCGCAGACCCGATAGCAACCACTGGCTTCTTGGGTGGAACCGCCACGGCCACCGGAGCGGCAATCTTTGTCGAACAACGGCCCGGACAGTTGAAGCAACTCCAGGACGACTTCCAGGTCATTGCCGATGCGCTCGACCCCACCAAAGGCCTGCTCAAGCAACTGCAGCGGTTGATGAACTTCCCTTACGCCGTGCGAGTGGCTCCGATCCTCCAGAGAGAAAGCTGCGAGAAATTTGGCCAGGTGCAGGAAACGTTCGAAGCGCTGCAGGCCGCCAAGAACGGCCGTATTCGCACGCTGCGGACATTGAGCGAAAGCGAACTGCAGGTACGGTGCGACGAACTGGCTCGCGAGGCATTCGGGGTGGAAGCGTTCTTGAAACGTGTCGAGGCGCTGCAACTGCAAGTGAACCAGGCCGACGAGACGCTGTGCGGCGCCCAGCATTGGGAGCAGTTCGAGCGGGTGCTGGAACAGGAATACCAGCGGCTTCCGCAGTTGGACGATCGCTTGCAGGACTATTTCCGCCGGATTCGGCCGCTGCTTCGCGAGATGGACCAAGCCAGCGAGTTAGGCTTCCTCCGACTGGGTGCTCCCGAGGCAGCGCGGCAGGAAGCCCAGCGGCGGTTCCGTGCCGCGGTAGAAGAGCTTCGCCAGGTGCCGCTGGCACCCATCCGCGAACGGCTGGATGAGTTCGTCCGGCCCCTTACAACCACGCTCGACGAGGTTCAAAACGAACTGGATGAGTTGGCGCACCAGAGTTCCAACCTGATGCTGATCGACGCTCGTTCCGCTTTGGAGCAGATTGAGTTGGAACGGGTCGAAATGGACGAGCACCAGGCGTTCGGGCTGGCCGAAACGCAGCGGCTGGATTGGATGAACGCCAAGGCGAGCCTGGTCGATGCCTGGCGGTTGATCACGTTCAATGCCAAGAACCTGCAAGGGGATTTGAACGTGGTTTTCGAGGGCGACATCCAAAACGTGGGCGACAACCCGTTCCGGCTGCGGTCGAGCAACGGCCGGTTGCGGGTCGGGTTTGAGTTCGACGCGCCGTTGACGCGGTTGGCCGAACGCAACGTGTACCGGCAATCGTTGATCGACTATCAACAGGCCCGACGGCAGTACATGCAGTTTGTGGATAACGTCCACGCGGTCCTCCGCAACGAACTGCGGACCATGCGGCTCAATGAATTGAACTTCGAGTTGCGGCGGCAGGCCATCAACGTGGCGCTGGACCAGGTCGACCTGGCCCAGGAGGGGCTGTTCAAACCGCCTCGCGACGAGACACAAACCGAGCTTGGAGCCACCGCCGCCCGCGACCTGGTTTCCGCGCTCTCCGACCTGCTCTCGGTGCAGAACGACTTTCTCAGCGTGTGGGTGAACTACGAAGTTCAGCGCCGCAATCTGGACCTGGACCTGGGCACCATGCGGTTGGATGCGGAAGGCAACTGGATCGACCCGGGCCGCGACATCGGCCGCGTGATGCTCGATCCTTGGTGCCCGCCCGAAACACCGCTGTTGCGCCGAGGCGACGACTTTGTCCCGTTGCTGGAAGAGTTGCCGCCCATGGAAGGCGACGGCCGCCTGCCCGAGTTGCGCGAGGTGGGTTGGGAGAAACCCTCGGGCGATCAACCGCCGGCCCTGCGATCGGGACAGCCCAATACCAACACGCAGCCAGCGGCGCGACAGATGCCCAACCATGCCGGATCGGCTCCAGCGGGCTCCCCCCCAGGGCGGCCATCCGCGCAATGGTCCCCGCAGCGTTCGCCGCTCAACCGGCCACCGGAAGTTCCCCGGCGAGGGCTGATGGGCTCCCGCCCCGTGCAGATGTTCCGCTAACATTGCCGACGATGGATCGACCCGGGGAATGGGATTCCGCCCGGAGCGGTGAATCCTCATAGTGGGTGTCGATGTGCGGCGCCCCCCTTCTTCATCTCATGCCGAACGATCGCGGTTTCTGCGTCAGTTTGGCAGCGCGCTGGCGGCAATTTGTCTCGCGACGCAGCTCTCCATAAGGGCCACCTGGTTACCGGCCAAATTGCCGCGGAATAGCGGGCAGGTTGGGCAGATGCTCTGCGTACTGGCAATTGCCGTCGCGCGCACGCCGCAGCACGAACAACGGGGCAATAGTCGGCAAGGCGGCCATACCGAGGCCCAGCCATCCACGCTGTCTCGGCCGCCCAAAGCACCGCGGGAAGCCCATCTCACGAAAGGTCTAACCTCGTTGCACGCCGGCACCTGCGGGAGCAGGTGGATCGCTGGCTCCATACACACGCAGCGGCCTGGGCCCACGGCGGCGTCGTGCGGGGCGCGGCTTCTGCAGACGCATCCTGCCGGTACACATGCTTATCTGTGGTCGCTGGGGCTGCCGCTTCTGCCTGGCCTCGACCTCCGGCATATCGTTTGCGAACGACTGGCCCTATTACCAGCGGGCTGCACCAGCCTGCTCTCCCGTTCGCAACGATCCCGCGCCCATAGGAGGTGATCGATGTTCCGGCTTCTCAAGCCATGTGTGATTGCTGGTCTGTTGGCCGGAGGTCTGATGTTCACCGATGTCAGGCCGGCCGAGGCCGACGAATACTGGGAATCCTACTGGAGTTGGTACGACGGCACCTACCGGCCGTATTACTACCGGCACCATCGGCAATACGACCGGGATTACGATTGGGATGACCATCGCCATTATCGGTCGTACCGGGAACCGTACGACGGGCGCCATTATCATGGCCGGCCCAGCGGCGGCAGCATTCGACTTGGCCCACTCCAACTCAACTGGCGGTAATCGGCCACCTGTCGGCAGCGAATCGATCCACAGCGCAGTTACTTCGACCGCACCGATGGCACTCGCTGGCTCGCCAAGCGGCAACCAGGTGCCGCGGCATGGTTCGTCCCATCGGGGCGGTATTCACTCAGCCGTTCATCGGAGCCGTCGCCGAAAACCCTGCCTGGCCGTTTGACTGTCCCGCAATGGGAGTCGAACTGTCTTGGGCGAATGCGGCGATTCGGCCCTCCAGGAGGATTCTCATGAAAATTGCCCTATCCGCATTTGCCGGTTGGATGTTGGCGGTCTGTGCGGCATCGCCCGCACTCGCCCAAGAGCAGCCGCCACCGGAACCTCGCCCGGCGCAAGCGGCTCAGCAGCCGCAACCATCGCAACAGCCTCAACAGGACGCGCAGGCGCGCCCCCAACAGAACGCGCAAGTGGGGCAGTTCCAGGCGATTCGCCAGAATCAATTGGCGGTCACCATTGATGGCGAGCAACAGTTCTTCGTCCTTTCGCCCGATGCCCAGGTAACGATCAATGGACAGCAAGCCCGGATCACCGATCTCCGGCAAGGTGACCAGATTTCGGTTCAACTGGGGCCCAACCGGACCGTGATGCGGGTTGCAGCCCGCCGCGGCGACCAGCCGCCGGCGCGCCGTCAACCACCCGATCAACAACCGGCCCAGCAACCGCGCGACCCCCAGGAACCGCGGCCTGGTCAACCGCCGCGCGACGATGCGGCGCGCCAGCAGCCACGACTGGATGACGAAGGCGTCCGGCTCGGCGTGTTGTTGGCACCCAGCCCCCGGGGCGCATTGGTTCAAGAAGTTCAGCCGGGCAGCCCCGCCGACCAGGCTCGCATCCAGCCGGGCGATTATCTGCTTTCGATTGGCGAACACCAGATCGACAGCGACGAAGCGGTCGTTCAAGCGTTGTCGCAGTTCAAGCAAGGCGACACGGCTGAAGTCGCCGTCTGGCGCAACGGCGAGGAGCAGAAAGTGCGCGTGGAATTCGACGAGCGGTTCCAGCGGACGTTCCGCCAGGGAGTGACCGAAAACGGCGGCTTCGACGATCAGCAGCCAGAGGAAGGCGCCTGGCTGGGCGTGACCATGCACCGGTTCCCGCCGATGCCGCTCCCCGGCGCCCCAGGCCAGCCCCCGCAACAGCAGCCCTCAGGGGTCCATCTGCTTCGCGTGTACCCCAGCGGGCCGGCAGCCCGGGCCGGGCTGCGTAGCGGCGACATCGTGGTTCAAGCGGGCGATCAGCGGATCGAGCGGCCGGAAGACCTGGCCGACGCCGTATCGCAACGCGAGCCTGGCGACGACCTCGAGCTGACCGTGGTGCGCAACGGACAGCAGATCCAGGTGACGGCACGGCTCGGTTCGCTGGCAGCGTTCCTGGGCCAACCCACCTCGCAGGGACAACCGCTATTCGGCGACTTTGTCGACGACGACGTTTCCGAGCACGCCATGATGCTGGAACAGAATCGGCGGTTTGCCGAGCAGCATCAGCGAATCGAGGAACTCGTCTTGCAACTGCGCGAGGAAGTTCGGGCTCTGCGGCAAGAACTGCGTGGAGGACAGGCCCCCGGGCAAGGTGCCGCCCCGGCAGATCAGGCACCGCAGACCCGGCCCGGCGCTGGCGCCGCACCGGGTGCTGCCCAGCCCTTGCCTCGGCCTCAGGTCGAGCAACCGGGGGTCGATCAGCCCCGCATCGAACAGCCCCGCGTCGAGCAGCCTCGGAACGAACAGCCCCGGAACGAGCGGCCCTAACCGCCCGCCCGTTGCCGCAGGGGGGGCTTCCACCGTGCCGCCTTTCAGGTAGCGACCGGGGGGAGCCCTCCAAACCGCAGGCCATTTCCGCAATTCCGCCCCCCGGTTGCGATGTGTCGGATACGGGGAGTATGCCCGCGCCTTCCCGGGCATACTCCCCGCGGTTGGAGTCGCCGGGGCGACGGCAGCCGGCCTGGCCGTGCGTTGATCGGCACACTCGCTCAACCCAAACGCACCAGCAGCGCCTTGTTTGACCCCCGCGATTTTCAGCGGTAGTTTGAAGGGGTGGGGTTGGATTCTGCCGACTCCTGCAACAATCCGGGCGAGGCACTGTCGTGGCTACCGTTTTGACTTACTTCAAGCGGTTCCGGATGGAGATCGACTTGGGCGGTCGCGACTTCCCCTGTCCTCCATTGCCCGAGAACTACACGTTGTTGCCTTGGGATCCCGCATTGCTGAAGGCGCATGCGGAAACCAAGTACCGCTCCTTCCGGTACGAGCTGGATGCCAACGTCTTTCCCTGCCTGGGCGACCGCAACGGCTGCCTGCGACTGATGACCGATATCAGTTGCAAGAGCGGCTTTCTGCCCCAGGCCACCTGGCTGGTTCGCTACGACGGCGGTTATCGCCGCCAGTATTGTGGAACCATTCAAGGCATTCGCGATTCCGCGGGCTTGGGGGCCATCCAGAATCTGGGCACCGTCCCGGAACATCGCGGCGTCGGGCTGGGCACGGCCCTGCTGATGAAGGCCCTGGATGGGTTCAAGGCGGCCGGGCTCACACGCGCCTTTCTGGAGGTGACCGCGCAAAACGATCCGGCCGTGCGGCTGTACGAGCGGATCGGCTTTGTTCGATCGCGCATCGTCTACAAAGCCGTAGAAGTACTGTGCGATTGAAAAGGGCCGCCGCGGCAAGGCGAGCACTGCCGCGGGATTGGCACAGTGGCTGGAATCTGCCGCACGAACTGGCTTTGATGCCGCTTCCATGCGTGCCGCCCCAGGGGGGCCGCCCATCCAATCTGGCAAACACTTCATACCGGGCATGTGCTGCGAATCTGAGCATCGAACCCGACAATCGCCCTAAACCTGGCGCTCGGAAATCGGCAGCCGTCGCAGTAAAATGCTAGCTGATGGCAATTTCGGTCGAAGAGGCCCTTGCAACTGACCTGCCCCGTCTGGCCGAAGCTGTCCAACGGCCAGCAATCCCCCATCGCCGAAGTCGTCATCGTAGGGCGTCCAAGTTTCAAGCCGCGTAGGACCAGAACCAGTCTCTTGCCAAGCACCGTCGCTACGTCCGATGCCCTGTCGCCGCTGCCGCTGCTCGCCTTCGATTTTGGCAGTTCCGGCATGCTATGGTTCTTGGCGGCGGCTGCGGCCCCCATCCTGATCCACCTGTGGAATCGGCGCAATCGGCGCACGATCACCTGGGCGGCGATGGAGTATCTGCTGGCCGCCATCAAGCAGAAAAGCCGGCGGATCGTGGTCCAAAACTGGCTGCTGTTGGCCGTCCGCACGCTGCTGGTGATTCTGGTGGCCTTGGCCATCGCCAAGCCGTATATCGAATCGATGGGAAGAGTGTCCACCGGGCCCGCCCGGGCGCTGCGGATTCTGGTGCTCGATGCCTCGTATTCCATGGGCACCCAGGCGGGCGAAGCGGCCGCCGCAACCCGTTTCCAACGCGCCAAGGACATCGCGGCGCAGATTGTCGAGCAAAGCCCTCAAGGCGATGGTTTCGCGCTGGTCGTGATGGCCGAGCCGCCCCGGGTGATTATCGGGCATCCCGTGTTTGAGCCCGGCAATGTATTGGCCGAGATTGAGAAGTTACAACTCAGCCACGGCGGCGGCGACTTGTCGGCCACGCTTCAGCGCGTGTACGACGTAGCCAGTGCGGCGCGCAAAGAACACCCCGAGTTGGCCCCCGGCGAAGCCGTGTTCATCACCGACCTGGGCCGCACATCCTGGGGCCTTCAATTTGCCAGCGAGCAGGCCGAGCGCGATTTCCGCGAGCAGGCCCGGCGTCTGGCGGAGCAGGTTCCACTGCGGGTGGTCAACCTGGGCGAAAACCAGCGGGAGAACGCGGCGGTATCCGACCTCCGCATGGATGGCACCTACGCCACCGCCGGTAGGGACGTGCAGTTGGAAGCCACCGTCCGCAATTTCGGGAGGCAAGAACTGGTCAATCGCCCGTTGCAGTGGCTGGTCGATGGCCGCGGGGTGGGCGAATCGACCGTCAGTGCCGAGGCATCCGGCCAAGCCACGGTGCCTTTCCGTTACCGCTTCGAAACGCCAGGCCTGCACACCCTGGAAGCCCGCCTGCTGGGCGACCCGCTTGCCGTCGATAATCGCCGCTTCCTGGTGGTGCCGGTGAAGCGCGACGTTCGGGTATTGTGCATCGAGGGCCGCCCCTCGGCCGATCCCGGCCCCAGCTACCTGGAAGCCGCCTTGGCGAGCCCTCAAGCGTCGGCCGCACTAGCCGAGCCTATCCGAGTAGACGTGGGCGGCCCGGCCGCGCTCACCACCCGCGATTTAAGCCAATACGACGTGGTGTATCTGAATAACATCCCGCAATTCAGCCGGGTGGAAGCCAGCGTGCTCCGCGAATACTTGCTGGCCGGCGGCGGGTTGGTGTTCTTCCTGGGCGACCAGGTGCGGTCAGACAATTACAACCTGCGACTGGGCGGGGCCGATCCGCAGCAACCGCGGATTCTTCCTGCCCGACTGGCCGAGGCGCAACCGTTCGACCCGACCCAACAGCCCTTCGTGCTGGACCCGCACGATTACCGCCACCCGATGCTCAAGGTGTTCCGCGGCAACGAGCAGGTCGGCTTCTTGCGAACGCCCATCTTCCGGTACTGGCAGTTGGAGCGGGTGGAGCCTTCCGCGGCACAAACCGTGCTGAGCCTGGTCAACGGCGATCCGCTGATCGTGGAAGAAGCCTTCGGGGCCGGCACGGTGATCGTGGTGGGCACGCCGGCCGAGGTGTCACCGAGCGATCCCTGGAACCTGATGCCGGCCTTGCAGAATTTTGTGCCGCTGGTGCGGGAACTGTTAAAGACGGCCATGGCCGGGCAGTTCCGCCACCGCAACCTGGAGGTGGGCCAATCGCTGCGGGGGGTGGCGCCGCGCCGCACCATTGGCGACAAAGTGGAAATCACCACGCCCGAGGAACAAACCGCCACGGCAACCATCGAGGCCGAGGGCGACCGGGGCGGATGGAGCTTTACCGATACGGCGGTCGCCGGCATTTATTCGGCCCAGGTGCCCGGCGAACCTTCGGCGGAGCGGTTTGCCGTCAACCTCGACACGCGCGAAAGCGACCTCACCCCGGCCGATCCGCAGGAGTTACTCACCCGGCATTTTTCAGGCACGTCGCTGCAGATTCGTGGCCGTTGGGAACCGGAAGCCGTGGCCGAGGTACAAACCCTGGTGCCGGCTCCCAGGTACCTGCAAGGGTGGCTGCTGCTGGGCGCGTTGGCGCTGCTGTTTGCCGATTCATTCTTGGCGTGGTTCTTTGGTAGTCGTCAGGCATGATTGCGTTTGCCTTGCCAACCTGGTTGCAACGGATGTTCGGCGTCGCAGGCGCCGAATCCGGCACCGGTGTGGACTGGGGCTATCGCACGGCCTGGCAGCTCCCGCTCGTCGTCACCCTGCTGGTGGTTGCGCTGGGCGCGGCCTTCTTCATCGGGCTGTACCTGCTGGAACGGCCCGCCAGGCGGCAGTTGCGCTGGACCGTGCTGCTGGCATCGCTGCGGGTTGGTTCGTTCCTGCTGCTGCTGTTCATGCTTTCGCAGTTTCTGCTGCTGCCCTGGCGGACCGGGCTGCCGCACCTGGCCATTTTGATCGACGATTCGCAGAGCATGAGCATTCGCGACCGCTACAGCGAGGGCGGGCGCCATGCCGAGTTGATCCAGCATTTGAACCGCCTGGAGTTAGATGGTCCCACACGGTTGAATCTCGCCAAGACGCTGCTCCTGGAAAACGACGGCCGTCTGCTGGACCAGTTAGCGGCCCGCTACAAGCTCAAGGTGTACTTTGTCTCCACGGCCGCGCGCAGCCAGAGCGGCGAGTTGGACGAGATCAAGACCAGCCTCCGCGAGTTGCAGCCCGAGGGCGAATCCACACGCTTGGGCGCTGCCATCGCGACGGTGCTGACCGACCTGCGCGGCTCGCCGCCCGCGGCCATTCTCCTGTTCTCCGACGGCATCAATACCCAGGGGCCATCGCTTTCCGACGCCGCGCTGGCGGCCTGGAATGAACATCAGGTACCGTTGTTTGCCGTGGCGGTCGGCAGTGAAGAACCCGTCAAGAACCTGGAACTGAGCGATTTGACCGTTGATGAAGCCGTGTTCGTCGGCGACATTGTCAACTTCGAACTGCAACTGACCGGAACCGGATTGGCGGGCCGCGAAGTGACGGTCCGCCTCCGCGAACTGGATCGGCCCGAGGTCCTGGCGGAAACCGTTGCCGTGGTAGGACCCGACGGCCGGCCGCAACCGGTGCGCCTCAGCTACCGTCCCCGCCGCGAAGCCTGGGAGGCCCGATTGGCTCCCGGCGAAAAATCCGTCACCTACCAGTTTGTCGTTGAAACGGATGTTTTACCCGAGGAAGAAGACGCCGACGACAATCGCCTGCCGCCGCAAGCGGTTCGGGTAAGCGACGAGCGGATTGCCGTGCTGTTGGCGCAGTCGTACCCAAGCTGGGAGTACCGGTATCTCAAGACCCTGCTGGAGCGCGAACCCTCCATCGACCTGACCACGGTGCTGCAGGAGGCCGATCCCGAATATGTCGATATCGATCGCACGGCCACGCGCGTGTTTCCCGTGCGGCGCGAAGAACTGTTCAAGTACGACGTGCTGCTGCTGGGCGACATGAATCCGTCGTTCCTCAGCGAAAGCGTCATGCAGAACGTGGCGGATTTTGTCACGGAGCGGGGCGGCGGGGTGGTGTTCATCGGCGGGCCGCGTTACATGCCCCGCGAGTATCGCGATACGCCGCTGGCCAATTTGTTCCCGTTCGATGCATCGGCCGTGTCGCTGCCCGGCGATGGCCCGTTCACCGCCGGCTTTACGATTCGCCCCACCCCACAAGGGTTGGCGGCGACCCAAATGCAGTTGGGCGACACGCTGGAGGAAACCTCCAAGCTCTGGGCGAATTTGCCGCCGATCTACTGGCTGATGGACCTCAATCGGCTCAAGCCTGCCGCCCGGGTATTGGCCGAGCATCCCGGCCGAACCACGGCGGAGGGCCGCCCAGCGCCAGCGATTGTCGAGCAGTTTGTCGGGGCCGGCACGGTGATCTTCCACGCCACCGACGAGAGCCACCGCTGGCGGTTCCGCCGGGGCGATGCCCTGTTTGGCCGCTACTGGGTGCAAACGCTGCGATACCTGAGCCGCTCCAAGTTATTAGGCGAGCAGTCAGCGGAACTGACCACCTACCACCGCAAGTACCGCCAGGGCGATGCGGTGCCGCTCCAGGTGCGGTTCCGCGATGAGCGACAGGCTCCGCCCGACGACAGCGGCGTGGTGGTCGTGGTCGAACGCGAGGGCGACAAGCCGCACCGTTTGACCCTCAACCGCTCGGCACAGCGGCGGGGGATTTTCACGGGTACGTTTCCATCGGCCCCGGTCGGCCGGTATCACGCTTGGATCGTGTCGCCGGCGCTTCCGGCCCCGGCGCCGAGCGTCGATTTTGAAGTTGAACCGCCGCCCGGCGAGTTGGCCCGGCTTCAGATGGATCTGGCCGAGTTGCAGCAGGCTGCCGAAGGTCCGTACCTGGCGGCGCGCAACCAGGCAGGCACCCACATTCCTCGCACCGGTTATGGGCGGCTGTACAGGGTGGACCGAACCGCCGGCCTGCTGGCCGACTTGCCCCGCGGACGCGAGGTGGTGCTGGAGCCCCTGGAGCCGTTTGAACTGTGGAACTGGTTCCCGGTCCCGTTGCTGTTGTTGACCCTGCTGGTTGCCGAGTGGATTTTGCGCAAGTCTCGGGGCCTGTTATAATTCTGGCATTGCTGCACCGGAACGCACCGTACACCGCTGGCCGCGCTTTTCCTCCCGGTACGGCCTGTCAATCGCAGAGTGATTTCAGACGTCCTCACCCTTGGCGGCCACGGCCGGTATCGCAAGTCGTCCTCCCCTTCGCCAAGCCGTTTTGACTAAGGACCGCCCATGCTCCATCCGTTGCAGGAATGGATCGGCACGTTGCGCCGCAAGGTGCGAGGGCTGGCACTGCTGTACGGCGTGGCCTGGCTGATTGCGGTGGTGACGGGTCTGTATCTTGCCGTGGGGTTAGCCGATTACTTGGTGCGGTTCGAGGACCGCGGCCTGCGGGTCTTGTTGTGGGCCTTATCGCTGGGGGCGGTCGCTGCCGCAGCCTGGTGGTTCGTGGCCAGGGCCGCGCGGGCCAGGCTGACCGACCTGGACCTGGCGCGGCGGTTGGAACGGCAATTCCCCCAGTTGCGCGATCGGCTAGCGACCACCCTCGAGTTTCTCTCCCAGCCTGAGGATAATCCCCTGGCCGGTTCCGCCGAGTTGCGCCGGGCGGTTGTCACCCAGGTGGCTGCCGAGGTGCAACCGCTCCGCGGGGCCGCCGTGCTGGCCCCCAGGCAGGTTTGGCTGGCCGTTGCCGTGGCGGGTGTATTGCTCGCGGTGGTGGTGATCCTGACGGCGGTGCAACCGCAACTGGCAGGCATCGCCGCACTCCGGCAGATCAACCCCTGGAGTGATACGCCCTGGCCTCAGCAGCATCACCTGGTGGTGAGGGCTCCCCAGCACGTGGCACGCGGTGCCGATCTCACGGTAGAAATCGTCGATCGCGAGGGCGGCCTGCTTCCCGAGCAACTGTACATGCACCTGGAGTTCGACGATCAGCCCACCCAGATCGTGGAGATCCGTCCTCAGAACGCAGTCCACCCGTTCTTGATCCCCACCGTCAACGAGTCCGTTACCCTGTGGGTCGAAGGCGGCGACGATCGCAGCATGCGCCGCACCCCGGTCCGGGTAGAAGTGGTCGATACGCCGGCCTTGGCCGAATTGCAGGTCAAGCTGTACCCGCCCGCCTACACCACCTGGCCGGCGACCGCGGCCGATCGGCACTTTCAAGCGCTAGAAGGCACGCGGATCGAATTTCACGGCAAGGCCACGCTGCCGCTTAGCGCGGTGTATTTTGAATATCTCGATCATCGGCTGCCCGGTGAGGTTGCAGCCGATGGGCTGAGCTTTTCCTTTGCCCCGCCGGTGCCGGCGGAACGCCTGACCCTGGCTGCCGGGACCGCCGCGGCTACGGCCCTGGTGACCACGCAACCGCAGGTGGCCGGGAACGGTTCGTACCAGTTCCGCCTGGTGGGCAAGCACGGTTTTGCGGGGCACCAGCGAGAATCGTTCGACATCACCAGCCTGCCCGACCAGCCTCCCCAGGTGACGATCGAACAACCGGCGGCCGACGACTTTGGTTCGCTGTACGTGGCCGCCGATGCCGTCGTGCCGCTGGCCGCGCGCGTGACCGAGGACCGTACTGCGGTGAAAACGGTCTGGCTCCGCTACCGCCGCAGCGACCGCTCCGAGGAAGGCACCTTCGAGCAGGCGATTTACCAGCGGGAAGCGGGACCGCCGCAGCGGCCGCAAGGCCTGGCCAGCGAGGAGCTTGGCGAGTCGCTTGCCGTGACGTACCCCTGGTCGCTGGCTTCGATGCGCCTCCCTCCGCGCACCCAGTTGGAAGTATCACTGGCGGCGATCGATTTCGGCGGCCGCGAGGGAACCAGTTCGCCTCCGTTGCGCCTGATCGTGGCCGCGCGCGGCGAGTTGCAGGATCGGCTCGCCCAGCGGCAGGCAGAACTGCTTTCGCACCTGGCCGACCTGTTGGCCTTGCAGCGGCAGGCACGCAGCCAATTGGGGGCGGTTCGGCTGGAACTCCACGATCTCTCCGCACTGCGGCAAGCCGGCTTCGATCAACTCAAAGGTTCAACGGCAGGGCAGGAACAAGTCCGCCGCGGCCTGGCCGATCCGCAAGAAGGTTTGCCCGCGCAGATCGATCGGCTGCTGGCTTCGCTGGACATGAACCGGATCGAAGGCGGCGACGCCCGGCGGCAACTGGAGCAACTCCAGACCCAGTTACAGCAGATCAATCGGCAGCATCTCGCGCCGTTGGCGCAGCAGCTTCCGCAGGCGGTCCGCGCGGTACAAGCCGCGTTTGAAGCCGTGAGCGACGACGTGGTGCCCATCGAGCCGCAAGTCGATGAGCAGCTTGCTGCGGCAGGCCAGCACCAGGATGCCGTGATCGAGGCCCTGGAGCGGTTACAGGTCGAAATGACCCAATGGGATAACTATCGCCGCTTCGCCCGCGAGCTGAGCCAGTTGCGGCGCGAGCACGCTGCCGTTGCCCAGGAAACCGCGCGGCTGGGTCGCGACACGGTCACGCGGCGCTTCGACGATCTGACGCCGCAGCAGCAGACCGACCTCCGCCAGCTTTCGCAGCGGGAGGACGAACTGGCCCGGCGGCTGGATGTCATTCAACAAAACATGGAACGGATGAGCCGCGACCTGGAAGAATCCGATCCGCTGGCCTCCCGTGCCCTGGCCGATGCCTTGCATCACGCCCGCCGCTCGGGGCTGAGCAACCGCCTGCGCGCGGCCAGCCGCAAGGTGCAGCAAAACCAGGTGGGGCAGGCCACCAGCGAGCAACAGGCCATTGGCGAGCAACTCGACGAGATGCTCGATATTCTCGTCAACCGCCGCGAGCATGAACTGTCGCGACTGGTCGACAAACTCCGCGAGGCCGAGGCCGAGTTGGGCCACCTGCACCAGCAGCAGCAAAAACTCCAGCAGCAGGCCGAACAGGCCGCCGAGCAAGCAGACTCACAGGAACAACGTCGCCGCCTCGAACAGCTCAAGCGCGAGCAGGCGGCCCTCCGCGAGACAACCCAGCGGCTTGCCCGGCGGTTGCAGCGGCTCCAAGCCGAGCACGCTTCGCGCGCGATGGCCCAGGCAGGGCAAGCCATGCAGGGGGCCGAGGCCGCCGCGGGCAACGACCAGGCCGAGCAGGCCGCCGATCGGGCCGAGCAGGCGCTTCACAATCTGGAGCAGGCCCAGCACGAACTGGCCCAGCGGCTCCGCCGCGCGCAACGCGACCTGGCCCAAGAGCAACTGGCCAAGATCGAAGATCGGCTGAAAAGTCTCCGAGATCGGCAGCAGTCGGTGGTCGACGAAGTCGCCCGGTTGCGCGCCATTGCCGAGCAGCGCGCGCTGAGCGCAGCGGAAGCCACCACCGCCCGCGATACGGCCCGGTCGCAAGACCTGCTGGCCGAGGAAACACAGGCCCTGCGGGCGATGGTGGCCGGGGCAGAAGTGTTCGCCGCCACGCTTCAACTCGTCGTGCGCGACATGGAAGCGGCCGCCACGTTGCTGCGCGAGCCTGACATTTCTGGAGAGCTGACCCGACTAACCGGGGCCGCGTACCGCCGGCTGGACCAACTGGTCCAGTCGCTGGCTGCGGTACAGGGGGCGCCTCCCGAGGACGCCGATCAACCACCGCAGGACCAGCAGCAACAGCCTGCCACACAGCCTCCCGGCGATGGCATTCCGGCCTTGGCCCAACTTCGCATGCTCAAGATGATGCAAGAGGATGTGAAGGCCAGGACGGAAGCGCTGGACGCGGAACTGCGCGGCCAGGCACCGGCCACGCCGGCGCAGCGGCGGCAGTTGGCCGAACTGGCTGAGGAGCAGGGCCGCTTGGCCGAACTGCTGCTCAACTTGTCGCAGCCCGCCGAAAATCACCAGCCAGATGAGCCTACTGGGACGGACGAAACATCTTCGACATTCCATCTCCTTCGCAAGTCCATCCGGGGGTGCGGCCCGGCCGTGCTTGGCCGGCCGTCCATCGTTTTTCGGGCGCCACCAGTTCAACATACGTCAACGGCCATCAGCGGATTCAGGTCCTGAACTGGCCGGGCAATTTCACGGCGGACGCCAAACGGTTCCACATTAGCCACCAGTCAAACTGCGGAGGACGGTTCATGTCGCTCAACGCTCGCTTGCACCTGGCACCGCTCACGTGCGGCCTGACGGCCGTATTGGCCCTGGCGGCCGCGGTTTCGTTCGCGGTTTCGTTCACCCTGGCCCAAGAGGAGCAGGCCAACGAAGGACCGGCAGGCAATCCTTACGCAGCCCGGCAAGGCGCCTCGGTGGACGAGCTCGAAACGTTCATCCAGCAGATGCAACGGAAGCCGGAATCGATTCGCAAGCGGGCCCCTTTCCAGGATGCCCTGGCCGATGCGGGCGAGCGAATCTTGAAGGCCCAGGCCAGTGACAAGCAGCGGGTGCTCGCCGCGCAAACCTTGTTCGATGCCCTGCATCAACAGGCCGTACTGGGCGACGAAAAGGCCGACGCCCGGTTGATGGAGTGGGCCACGCGGTTGGCCGAAGATTCGCAAGACACGATCGCCGCCGCGGCCAAAGTCCACCTGCTGGAAGGGCAGTTGATGAAAGCCCGCGCCGGCAAACCCGATCAGCAGGACGTGCAAAGCCTGTTTGAAGAGGTCAAAGCCGTCTTGCTCCGCGAACCGCCCACGCGCCGCCATCTGCGGCTGGTTTCGGAAACGGTTGGCCTGATCAACGGCCTCTCCGATGCGAAGCTCAAGAACGAACTGTTCGATCAGTTGGGCGAACTGCTGGCCAAGAGCGATGACCGCGACGTCGCCCGCTACGGCAAACAGATTCTCAAGAAGCCGGGAGAGCCAGGCAAATCGGCCCCGCGCCTGGCCGACCTGGTCGGCAAGACACTCGAGCTGGACGGCACCACCGTGGATGGCCTGCCCTTTGACTGGGCCAGTTACCGCGGCAAGATCGTGCTGGTGGATTTCTGGGCAACGTGGTGCGGGCCCTGTCGGGCGGAATTGCCCAACGTCAAGGAGGTGTACGCGAAATACCGCGACCAAGGGTTTGAAATCGTGGGCATCAGCCTGGATACCGACCGCAAGAAGCTCCAGGAACTGATCGAGCAGGAAGAAATCGCCTGGGCGAACCTGTTCGACAAAGACCATGCAGGCTGGGGCAACCCGCTGGCCAAGAAATATGGGATTCGCGCGATTCCCGCCACGCTGCTGGTCGATCGCGAGGGTAAAGTGGTCGTGACCAATGCCCGCGGCAAGCGCCTTGCCGAGCAGGTGGAGAAGCTGCTGGGCGAAGCGGCCGACAACTAACGCCGCCGCGTGCGCGAGTCGCCTTGTCGCCTCGGCCAAAGCGTTTAGAATGGCACACGATCAACGGATGTGACGGATGAGCCGGCGGTTTGTCGCTACCGAGCGTGGCCCCGGCTCCAGGTTTCAAACTCCCTTTCGCTGACGCAGGTGTGCGAGGAAAACAATGAGTGGCCCGATTGTTCGCACGGGTTCGACGGAGAAGTTTGCTGAAGGTTGGGACCGCATCTTCGGGAAGAAAAAGAAGACGGCCAGCTCGTCCCCGAAGGCAAGCGCCAAGAAGGCCAAGACCAAGGCCGCCAAGGCACCCAAGAAGAAAGCCGCCAAGAAAAAAGGCAGCAAGTAGGCGCCCCGGCGGCTGCGCCGCTTCCGGCAACACCGGGGGGGGCACGGCAGGCTCGTACCGGGTTCATAGCGTGGTCGTGGCCCATGGCCCAGAGGATGGGCCGGGAGCCTCGCCCTCCAGGGGCGGCTGGCGGCGGTTGGGCGCTAAAGCCGTCCCCCCTCAAACGTATGTGGCCTCCGTGAAACACTTCGCGGAGGCTTTTTCGCTGCGCCGCAAGCGCTTATTGCCGGTGCGTCAGCAGCCTGCGCGGTACCGCGTTTGACCTGGGCCGGCGCGGACCTAGATTCTTATGGATGGACCAATGTTCCCATCTCCGCCTTGGTGCGGAAGCATGTAAGCCAGTTGCGGCGTTCATGGCCGGCTTCGCCCCCTCGCGATGCCCGGCCGCCAGGCATCCTTGGCCCCGGAGATCCCTCGCCGGCTCGGGGGCCGATGCCTGGGCACGCAGACGGCCCGGCCCAGTCTTGAACAGCGAGGTTTCGGCATCATGCCGGCCAAGAAACCGCTCAGCCCGTCGGCAGCCATGCTCCTGGCCGAATCGCGCCGCTGGACACGGTTTTTGACCGACGAAACCACGTTCGTCAGCTGGCAGTACGAGGACCAGCAGTTCGACCTGCCCGTGTGCGACGAATCGTACGGCGGCATTGCCCTGCTGATCCCGGCGGATGTTGCGCTGGACGTGGGCCAGGAAATGGTGGTGTGTTACCAGGGCGCCCCCATGCGCGGCATGGTCCGCTATGTCACAGCCTACGATGGCGATGTGCATCGCGTGGGCCTGGAATGGGCCGCCTTCAAGCCGGAGTCTGGCGGCCAGGCCTAGCACCGCCTGGATGCTTGTCGCCGCGCGATTGCGCTTCAAGACGCAGACATCACGGCGCAGACATCACCGCGCAGATATCGCCAGGCAATCGTTACCGTGCTCGTGTCACCGCGCAACAAAAACGCCAGCTTCCGCATCACGTGGGAAGCTGGCGCTTGACTTGTCGGTGTTCCAAAATCAATGGTTGGCCATCGGAGGCCGCCCCTCACCGCCCGGTCAATCGTGGCCGGCGAGGTGCCGAAGCTCCTGGAGCTACTGCGCGTTTTCCAGGGCGGTCACGGCGGCGTCGTAATTCGGCTCGTCGGTAACTTCCTTCACCACCTCGGCGTGGACCACCTTGCCGGAAGAATCGAGCACGTACACACCGCGGGCGAGCAGCTTCAGTTCTTCGATCAGCATGCCCCACTTGCGGCCGAAGTCGCGATCCTGGTAGTCGCTCGCGACGCGGATGTTCTGGATGCCTTCGGCTCCGCAGAACCGGTTCATGGCGAACGGCAGGTCGAGGCTGATCGTAACGGCGTTGACCTTGTCGCCCAGCGCGGCAAGCCGCTCGTTGAAGCGCTTGGTCTGGGTGGCGCACACCCCCGTATCGAGCGAAGGCACGACACTCAGCAAGGTGGGCTTGCCCTGCAGGTCGGCCAGGGTGAGCGTCTTCAACCCGCCTTCAAAGTAATGCACGGTGAAGTCGGGAGCCTGCTGGCCGACCTTCACTTCGTCGCCTGCCAGCGTCATCGGATTGCCCTTGAACGTGACTGCTCCAGCACGAGACATGGTGAACCTTCTTTCTGATCGATGGGAGGGAGGTGCTTGATTCGTGGCGGCGACTGTCGGCCGCGCCGGCTAGTATGGCCGATTGAGCGGACGCTTCAAGGGGCGGATTCCCCAAGCCGGCCCGACAGTACCGCTATGCACTTGGAACGCCAGGGCGTTACACTGGTAAGCCGTCTTTGCCACCGGCTAAGCTTCTGCCTGCAGGTCGCTTGAGCGTTTCCCTACCACCGCCGGAGCCAATTTGGATATGTCCGATCCCAATCCGTTTGCATCGCCGCAATCGACACCTGGCCAGGGCGTCGGGCCAACCGTTTCCGGGGGGTTTTCGCCGCGCACCATCACGATCCTCTCCCAAACGCGCGGCTGGACCATGTTTTGTGCCGTGCTGTGGTACATCGGAGCGGTTCTGACGCTACTGGGGATCGTGGGATTGACTGCCGCCGGCAATGCCTTGGAGGAACTCCAGCAACTGGGCCTCTTCGGCCAGTTTGCCGTCGTGGCGCTGGTGATCGTGTTTTTCTATTTGTTGGTCGAGGCCATCTTGTTGACCTCGTTTGCGGGCAAGATCGGCGCCTTTGTCCGCTCGGGAAACCCGGCCGCGGTCAGGGACGGTGTCCGCTCACTGAGGGTTTATTGGATTTTTGAAGCCGTCGCAGCGGTCGTGTTTGTGCTGCTGTCGGTGATCGACGTGGTGATCGGCCTGACGCAACCGGCCGGCTTTTTTTGAACCACAGGCCCCACCATCGCACCAACTCCCGCTCTTAACGACGTGCTGCCATGAGTAATCCCACTGGTGGACAACAACCACCCTACGGTCAACAACCCGAGGGCTATCCTCCGCCGGATCAACCGCCTTACGGTCAGCAGCCACCTTACGGTCAGCAGCCACCTTACGGCCAGCCTGGGTATCCGCCGCTCGGCTACCCGCTTGGCTCGCCAGATGACCTGGAGGCCGTGGCCAATGAATTGATGGCGATGCGCCCCTGGCTGGTCGTTCGCGGAGTGATGTACCTGATCATGGCAGCCGTTTCGGTGGCAGGTGCTGCCGCAGTGTTGGCCAGGGGGGCCGCGCCCGGCGTGTTGTTCGGAGTGATGATCCGCGTGGGGATTCTGCTCGCCTTCGGCGTGATGATCCTGAAGTTCGCCAGCAGCATCTCGCAGTACTACCAGGCTCGCTCCACCGCGCACCTGGATAATGCTCTCAATGCCCACCTGGGATACTGGCGGCTCTGGGGGATTGTGGCTATTGTTTTTCTCAGTTTAGTGGCCGTTGGCATTTTGCTGGTTCTGCTAAGCTTGATGTTCCGTTAGTGCCGCCGCGAGCCATGGGCCTGCCGCTGGGCATGCACAACAGCACCGTGCTGGGACGCGCATTGCATGGCCATCCGCGGCCACGGCGCACGGCCCCCCAAGCAGGGCGCAGCGCTTAGTTTTGATCCACCACATTCATCCGCCATCGACCTGGAGATACTGCCATGTCTACGTCTGGATTCACCCGCTCATTGAGCGTGCTGGGCATTCTCGGCACCCTGGTCCTGGCCGGCACGGTCCGCGGCCAGGATAAATTCCAACCGCTGTTCGACGGGAAGACGCTCAAAGGCTGGCACGGCG
This sequence comes from uncultured Pirellulales bacterium, assembly GCA_964511065.1. Taxonomy (GTDB): domain Bacteria; phylum Planctomycetota; class Planctomycetia; order Pirellulales; family S012-138; genus CALBRZ01. The sequence goes on from CAZEEG010000028.1 coordinate 45,763, forward strand.
ACCAGGAATTGTGGCGGGTGGAAGACGGCGTGATTGTCGGCACGACCGATAACAAGCAAATCAAGCGCAACTCGTTTCTCGCCACGACCAACACCTACCGGAACTTCGTCCTGCGGCTGAAGTTCAAGCTGCGCAACCACAACTCGGGCGTGCAGTTCCGCAGCAAGCAGCATCCCGACTACGTCGTTCGCGGCTACCAGGCCGATATCGCCGACAACCAGTACCTGGGCATCCTGTACGAAGAAGGCGGACGCGGCATCCTCAAGAACGTGGATTCCAAGGAAGTCGCCAAGCACTTTAAGCCCGACGACTGGAACGAGTACGTGATCACGGTCGACGGCCCACACATCACGCAGGCGCTCAATGGCTTCACCACCGTGGATTACACCGAGGAAGACGAAGCCAAAGGGGCCAAGGAAGGCATCATCGCATTCCAGTTGCACACCGGCCCGAAGATGGAAATCCGCTTCAAGGATATCGAGATCAAAGAGCTTCCGTAGACCCGGCAATCCTGGGTACACGGATGGCCAAACGGCTCTGGGGCACCCAATTTCAATGCCGCCCGCGCCGCGGTTTCGGCCGGTAGAACCGGCCCTGTGGACCGTTGATCCGCCTGTGTCGGCCGCGCCTGCCAGCCTCCCTCGCGCCTCGACGGACCGAACCTTGCGCGCAAGGATAGATGCGGGGCCGGCATAATACGCTGTGCATACTGTGTGTATGTGCGGAAGGCCGGGGTAGCGCCCCCGCCGATTGGAGTCTTGCGCGGCGTCAGTCCACCTGCTTTCATGTCGATCGGCCGAAACGCGGCCAGCAATCGGAAGCTTTGCAGCGAACGTGCGTGCGCTGGTCAAACGTCGGCCGCGCTACATTTTATGGAAGGCTATTCCCACACTGTCCGGAAGTCCACACTGCCCGGAAGCCCACACTGTCCGGAAGCCCACACTGCCCGGAACGGGGTCGGCTGTCGTTGCGATTTGGGCCGTTTTTCCTGCCCCTGCAAGCAGTGGCTTTCCATGGACCGGCGTGAGAGAAGGCGGACACTTGCCGTGTGACGATCCCACGATGTCCCAACACCGCGAGAAAACATCCATCGTGATTGACCGCTTCGAGATCATCGACTACGACAGCCCACGTCCGGATGCGGAACGGATCCTGTTTTGCGACGGAACCGGGGGCAAACTGTTTCAGCCCGATACCGATATGGAGTTGAGCCACTGGCGGCCCAACTGCACGCCTGCCGAGTATCGGGCGGGTACGTCCACCGAAATTTGCTTCCGGTTTTTGGACGAGCCCCGGCCCGGTGCGTGGACGGCCGCGGTGAATAACCATGTCGATGTGGACGGCATCCTTTCGGTATATGTCTTGACCCACAGCGAGCATGCGCGAACGCACCGGCAGACGATCATTGAGGCTGCCGAGATGGGCGACTTCTGGGGGTGGGGCCACCCGCCCGCCCAGCGGGTTTTTCAGGGCCTTACGCACCTGATGGAGCAGGGTGGCGAGTCGCAGGCCATTTATGCCGAGTCGTTTCGCCGCATCCCTGGCCTGATCGATGGCAGCGATCCGGACGCCGCCCAGATCGAAGCGTCGCTGACTCCGCTGCGAGAAGGCGTCGAGCTTGTCCAGCAGAACCGGATCGAGCGCAGAGAAATTGAAGCGCGGCTCACGCACTACGTTATCCCTTGGGCCATCGCCGGCGAGGATGATGCCCTGGTGTCCTATGTGCCTGAGTTCAACGAGGCCATTTCACCTAGGATGCTACTGTGGCCACAGGCCAGGGCTTGCTGGGACGCCGAGCGGGTTTGCCTGGTGTCCACCGAGCGGGAAACCGGCTGGTTCCACGATCTGTGGTTCCCCGGCTATCTCTGGGCCGATACCCAGGGCAAATGGCTCGTGCCAGGCATGACGTACCAGGGCGGAATGAGCCGCTACGACCTCCAACATAGCGAACTCATTGCCGCGTTTGAGCAGTTGCAGCGTGAGGAGACGGCGCAGGGCCAGTGGTCACTCGGCGGCACGAGTCTGCCGTTTGCCGATACGTTGCGAGAGCGGTTCCCCGTGGTTGGCCGCTTCCTCGATCCCGAAGGACAAGTCATCGCCAGCAAGTTGCCGCCGGAGCGAGTCGCCCAGGCGCTGGAAGGCGCGTTTGCCTGATCGACCGCACAGATGGCTCGTTCCGCCACAACCTGGCTGTCCTATTCCTGGCACAAGGGCCAAAGGCGATGGCAATCAGCGTTTCTGAAGTGCAGCGTCACCAATTCGACCCGTGGCTTCGTTGCCGCGACGCCACTTACACAGGCTTGGACCGTGCATTCCATCAGCAGGAGATGGAGGTCTACTTCAACGACCCGGACAAAACGTGCCTGCTGGCCTCCGACGAAGCACGTGCCGTGTGCGGCATGGTGGAGGTGTCGCTTCGCAATGTTGTGGATGGATGCCTGACAAGCCCCGTGGGCTACGTGGAAGGCATCTTCGTCGAACCGTCGCACCGTGGCCTGGGCATCGGCCGCCTTCTGATGCAGCACGCCGAGGCATGGTGCCGGCGGAAGGGTTGCCGGGAAATCGCCACCGATGCCGAACTCGACCACCTGGAGGCTCAACGGTTCCACCAGCGGATGGGCTTTCAGGAAACGTATCGGATCGTCGAGTATCGCAAGTCATTGTGAGCGGGCCGCGCTTGCCGGCGGCGCGGAAACTACAGCGGTATCACTGGAACCGGCGCAGTTCCGCAAGGTCGGTTTGGGAACCAACAGGCAGGTAGCCTTGGCTTCTTGAGAGCCGGTCTTCGATTCGCCTTTGTCTCGCAGGCAACACGCGGCCCACCGAGCCAATTGCCGTGGGCCCTCCGTTTGCGGGGCACGCCGCCACGATGGTATCATCAAAGGCGATTGATCCATCGCTGCGCTGACTTCAGAAGTTCGGCGCGGAAGGTCTGCCACCTATTCAGAAAGCACCTTTCCATGCGATCTGCCGTCCTTGCCGTGGTCGTGCCGCTGGTGCTGATGAACCAGCCTCAAGGGGTCTGCCGGGCAGCCGACGGCGCCGACTACAACACCCAGGTCAAACCGCTGCTGGCCACCAAGTGCTTTGCCTGCCACGGAGCGTTGCGACAAGAAGCAGGCTTGCGACTGGATGCCTCGTCGCTCATCGCCAGGGGGAGCGACAGCGGAGCGGTCGTCGTACCGGGGCGCTCGGGTGATAGCTTGCTGATGGAAAGGGTGACGGCCGACGACGAACTCCGGATGCCGCCCGAGGGCGAAGGCGAGCGGCTAACGGCCGAACAAGTCGCGCTGCTGCGCCGCTGGATCGACCAGGGGGCCGTGGCGCCCGAGGAAGCCATTCCGCAGGATCCCAAGAACCACTGGGCCTACCAACGGCCAAAGCGGCCGGCGGTGCCTGCCGTGAACCGCTCGGACTGGGGCCGCAATCCGATTGATGCCTTCATCGCCCAGCAGCACGAGGCGGCAGGGCTGATTCCAGCGGCGCCTGCGCCGCGTGCGATCCTGCTCCGCCGGGTGTACTACGACCTGATCGGCCTGCCACCCACCCCCGAGCAACTGCACGCATTCCTGGCCGACGATTCGCCGGAAGCTTACGCCCGGGTTGTCGATCAATTGCTGGAAAGCCCCCAATATGGCGAGCGTTGGGGGCGGCACTGGATGGATGTTTGGCGGTACAGCGACTGGTCGGGATTTGGCAACGAGATCCGCTATAGCCAGCCGCACATTTGGCGGTGGCGCGACTGGATCATCGAGTCGCTCAATGCCGATCGCGGCTACGATCAGATGGTCATGGAAATGCTGGCCGCCGATGAGCTGGCCCCGGCCGATCCCCAGGCCGCAAGGGCGACCGGGTTTCTCGTTCGCAACTGGTACAAGTTCGACCGCAACACCTGGCTCGACGATACCGTGGAACACACGGCCAAGGCGTTCCTGGGGCTGACCATCAACTGCTGCCGCTGCCACGACCACAAGTACGATCCCGTCGGCCAAAACGAATACTTCCAGATGCGGGCGGTGTTCGAGCCCTACGACGTACGGGCCGACGCGCTGCCCGATGACCCGTTTCCGCAGGCCGAGTTGGCCCGGGCCTACGACGCCAGGCCAACCGCGCCCACCTACCTGTTCGTTCGCGGCGATCCCAAGCAGCCCGATAAACAACACCCTATCGCTCCCGGCACGCCGGAGGTCCTGGGCGGAAAGCTGGAAGTGACGCCGGTTGCCCTGCCGGTGGAGAGCTACTACCCCGCGCTTCGTAAATCGGCCCTCGCGCAGCGGCTTGCCGAAGCGGTCAAGTCGGTCGCGGCCCATGAGGAAGCGCTTGCGTCGCTGGTCGCGCAGGAAGCTTCGTCACCAGATCAGGAAGCATCCGACGCGCCGGTTCCGGCGCCGCCGCCCGGGGCAGACGATGCCCTGGATTTGGCCCGGTTTCGGGTCAAGCTGTCACGGGCAAAGCTCGCAGCATTGCGAGCGGTGATGCTGGCCGAAACCAAGAAGTATGGCGTGGAAGCCAACCTGCCAGACCAACTCAAGAACGATAAGAACCTCGATCAGAGGATTAGCCTCGACGAAGTGACGGCGCAAGCGGCCAAGGCCGATCGGGCGGCGGCATGCACGGCCGCCGAGTACGACTTGCTGGCGGCGCAGGTTGAGCTTGCCGCGGCACACCGGGCGGTAAAACCGGGCGATGCCAAGTTGGCTCAGGCGGTTACGGCCGCCGATCAAAAAGTAAAGGCCGCGGAAAAGGCCCTGGCAACCGCTCGCCAAGCGGCAGAAAGCGCAGACAAGACCTATCAGCCGCTCGGGCCGGTGTATCCGCAGCAAAGCACCGGGCGGCGACGCGCGCTGGCGCGTTGGATTGCCAGTTGCGACAATCCGCTCACGGCGCGCGTGGCCGTCAATCATATCTGGCAGCGCCATTTCGCAATGCCGCTGTTGGACCACATGGACGACTTTGGGCTGCGCAGTGCTCGCCCTCCGTTGGCGAATCTGCTGGACTACCTGGCTGTTGAGCTGATGGAGGGCGGCTGGACGATGAAGCGTCTGCATCGGCTAATCGTGCTGTCGAGAACCTACCAAATGGCGTCTGCGGCGACAGCGGCCCCCTCGGAGAACGTCGAGCGGGATCGCGACAATCGTCTGCTGTGGCGGATGAATCCGCGCCGCTTGGAGGCCGAGGCCGTGCGCGACAGCCTGTTCTACCTGGCCGGTACGCTGGACCTGACGATGGGTGGGCCCGACCTGGACCACGGTCAAGGGCTGGTCGTGCCTCGGCGAAGCATCTACTTCAGGCACGCCCGCGAAAAACAGATGGAATTTCTGACGATCTTCGACGCGGCCAGCCCTATCGAGTGCTACCAGCGAGAAACGTCGATCCGCCCACAACAGGCGTTCGCGTTGATGAACAGTGGGCTGGCACTGACCCAAGCGCGGCAGCTAGCGCAGCGCCTGACCGAAAGCACCACCCCGGAGCAGGGCGAAAGCGACCGCGCCTTCGTTCGCGCGGCCTTTGAAACGGTATTGACCCGCCGCCCTACCGCGGAGGAGGAAACGGTGTGCTGCCAGTTCCTGCGCGAACAGCAGGCCCGGCTGTCCAACCCGCAGCATCTCCAGGCCATCGGCAGCGGCGATGCCGGCCGGGCGGCGGCAACCGACCCGGCGCAGCGGGCGCGCGAGAACCTGATCCTGGTGCTGTTTAACCACAACGATTTTGTGACGGTGCGCTAGTTCGCAACCAGCGCGCAAGCGCCCCCCAATCGTAACTGGAAGTGACGCTATGCAACACGCACCCTGGCGACAAAGCCGACGCGCCTTCTTGGCCGACCTGGGAATGGGGTTCACTGGCCTCGCGCTCGGCACGATGCTGGCCAGCGAGAGCAGCGCCAACCGCCGCGCCGTGCCGCACTTTACCCCCAAGGCCAAGAGCGTCATCTGGCTGTTCATGGCGGGCGGTGTGAGCCATGTCGAAGGGTTCGATCCCAAGCCTGCGCTGAACCAATACGCCGGCAAGACCTTGGCCGAAACACCGCTCAAAGACGCCTTTGAATCGCCCTTTGTGAAGCAGAACTTCCGGCCGTTTGTCTCGGGCAATAGCCGCAGTTTCCGGCAAACCATCTACCCGCTCCAGGTGGGTTATCGCAAGCGCGGCCAGAGCGGCATCGAGGTCAGCGACTGGTGGCCCCACGTGGGCGATTGCATCGACGATATCGCTGTTGTTCGCTCCATGTGGACGACCGATAACGACCACGGCGCCCAGTTGCAGTTCCACACCGGGCGGCACATCAGCGATGGTTATTTCCCCACCATCGGTTCCTGGGTCCACTACGGCCTGGGCACGTTGAACGAGAACCTGCCGCAGTTCGTGGTGATGGGGAACCCCATCGGCGATTGTTGCGGCGGCACGCAGGTCCATATGGCCAATTACCTGGGGGCCGAACACAACGGCGTGATGCTGCACGAGACCAACCCGCTACCGTTTGGGCAACCCGCCGGCAAGATGTACCGCGAGGAGCAAGCCGCGAATTTTGAACTGGCTCAGCGGCTGAATACGCTCTCGGGCGTGGAGTATCCGGAGGATGCCGCGGTGCGCGGGCGGATCAAGTCGTACGAGTTGGCGTTCCGGATGCAAACCTCGGTGCCCGAGGTGTTCGACATGCGCGACGAAACGGCCGCTACGGTCGAGGCGTATGGTACTGGCTTTGGACGCCAACTGCTGGCCGCGCGGCGATTGGTGGAGCGCGGCGTGCGGTTCGTGCAGGTGTACCACGGCGGAGGCGGGGCGGGTGCCTGGGACGCCCACAGCAATCTGAAGGGAAACCACACCCGCAATTGCGCCGCGGTCGATAAGCCGATCGCCACCCTGCTGAAGGACCTCAAGCAGCGCGGCTTGCTCGATGAAACCATCGTGGTTTGGGGGAGCGAGTTCGGCCGCACCCCCGGTAGCGAAGGTGCCACCGGTCGCGACCATCACCCTTTTGGTTTTTCGTGCTGGCTGGCCGGCGCCGGCATCAAGGGCGGGACCGTTCACGGCACGACCGATGAACTGGGCCTGCTGGCCGACGAGCACCCCCACTACGTGACCGACATCCACGCCACCGTGCTGCACCTGCTGGGCGTGGACTCGCGGAAGCTGGAAGTGCCCGGCCGCAAACGGCTGGAAATTGAGCATGGACACCCGATTCGCGCGATCCTGGCTTAACCCCAGTCCCCCCACTTAACCCGGGGGCCGCGCGTGAAAAAACCCGCAAGTCTTTTGAACTTGCGGGTTTAACTCAGTGCCCCCTCATGGACTCGAACCATGAACCCTCTGATTAAGAGTCAGATGCTCTGCCAATTGAGCTAAGGGGGCG